>JBEKGL010000042.1:0-14266 GCA_050012815.1 Thermoguttaceae bacterium | reverse complement strand
ATGCTAGGCGCGTCGATTGTGTTTTTTGCATTTATCGGATTTGATTCAATTTCCACCCATGCCGAAGAAGCCCGCCGCCCACAGCGCGACGTGCCCATCGGCATCCTGGTCTCCCTGCTTTTGTGTACGGTGTTATACATGGCGGTGGCAGCGGTTGTTACAGGGATGATGCCCTATCCCGATATCGACATAAAAGCGCCCATTGCCGTGGCCTTTCGTTATAAGGCCGAGGCCACGCATAGCCCTGTACTCAGGGCGTCCACGGCATTGGTTGCCGCCGGCGGTTTGGCAGGCATGACCAGCGTGTTACTGGTGCTCTTTTTGAGCCAGGCAAGGATTCTCATGGCCATGGCCCGCGACGGTCTATTGCCTCGGATTTTTTGCACGGTGCATCCGCGATTCCGCACGCCTCATATTGCGACAATAGTGACCGGTATAGTTATCTGCCTAGCGGCCTCTCTGACGCCAATCATGGATTTGGAAAAAATGGTTAATGTGGGCACGCTTATGGCGTTCGTGATTGTCTGCGCCGCGGTGCTTATCCTGCGCATCCAGCGACCCGATGTCAAGCGTCCCTTCACCTGTCCCGTGATCTGGCTGGTTGCTCCATTGGGGATTGTAGTCAATCTAACGCTGATGCTTTTTCTGCCTTTGAACACTTGGTTGCGTCTGGTGATCTGGCTGGCGATCGGGATGGTGATTTACTTTACCTATAGCCGCCGGCACAGCCTGCTGACGCAACACTTGCTGCGCGAGATCCAAACCCCCCGTTCCGATGAGGACGAGGAACCGGCCCAACCGGCGGGCGGATAACGACTGTTGCCAAGGAAGACCCGGATCAGAAAATCAACTTTTCCAGTTGTGGATAATCGCCTTGATGGACTATTTCCGTCATTTCCAGCCCAAGATGGAAAAAACCGCCGCCCATGGGACTGAGATGTTTGGCCGCGGCGCGCACATAGGTCAAATCCGCGCCAAGGCGGAAGCCCAAAATGACCTCATCCAGCGAGCGTTGCCGATCGAGTATTATCCCCACCCCGGTGATGGACAATTCTTGGGTTATGGCAAAAAAGGCATCATTGGCCTGTAATTTCCCATCCTCCAGCGGAACCACCAGAACGACCAAGGTCAGATTCGCCCGTTTATCGCGGCGAGGACCTTCAAATAAGGCCTTTAATTCCGGGCAATTATTATTGACTACTTTAAGAACAAAATTCTGTACCTCCCGCGTTTTCTTCCGATCTTGAAAAAACACGACTTCAATCTCCACTTATAAAAATGGCCGTTTCTCCGATGCAATTATATGCAATAATAGGTCCGAAATTGATACCTTTGGCCTGGATTATCGCTATCAATAAGGCGATATAATCCTGTTTTAACGGAAATACTGATTATCGCCGCGATTTCCCCGTTGACGCCATGTTTTGCATGGTATAATTTTCGCGTTTTTGACCTTTAATGGAAAAGAAGAATAATTATATTAAAAAGTACCCGGCCTTCTTGGAAAACAAGATTAACTATATTAAAAAGCATAATGTTAGGCGGGTTTCTTATACCCACCGGCGAGGCCCGTCACACTAGCCTTCGGCACGACATTCGGAAAACATATCAAAGCTTAAGAGCATCCTTATGACTTCGCGAGAGTTGGTTATTCGCACCCTTAACCAAGAACCAACCGGACGCGCGCCGCGTGATTTGTGGCTTGCTGACGGCATGGAAACCGCCCACTGCGAGGCCGTGGCCGAAATGAATCTCCGTTTTCCCGGTGATATCATTCAGCCCGATATCGCGCCGTCTTACGGCAAACGCGCCCGGGGCAAGGCAAATCAACTCGGCCAGTACACCGACTCCTGGGGCTGCACCTGGCAAATTGCCCAGCCCGGGACCCCGGCCGAACTGAAGGTCTCGCCTCTGGCGGAGAAAGGCAAAATCGCCGAATTTCATCCGCCCATGGAATTGCTGGATCCGGTCCGGTTTTCCAAAGTCAACAAAAGTTGCGAAAATACCAGCCGTTTCACGCTCGCCCGGAGCGAGACTCAACCCTTTGACCGTCTGCGTTTTCTCCGCGGCAGCGACGCCGCCCTGATAGACCTTGCACGCGGCACGAAAGACGTCCGAAACCTGCTGAAAATGCTGCACGAATTCTCCTGCCGCGAAATGGAGATGTGGTCGAATACGGAAATCGACGGCGTAGCCATACGCGATGACTGGGGAACGGACGACTCGCTGATCATTTCCTTGGAGATGTGGCGGGAAATATTCAAGCCGCTGTATCGCGAATACTGTAAAATCCTCCATGCCAAGGATAAATTCGTCTTTTTCCAGTCCAACGGCAATATGTTCGATATCCTTGCCGATCTGATCAAAGACGGCATCGACGCGGTCCACGTGCAATTGCACTTGACGGACCCGGAAAAATTGGCCAAACGTTTTCGCGGCCGCGTGACTTTCTGGGGCGAAGTCGCTTCCCCGGGCGTACTGAGGTCGGGCAATCCGGCCGAACAGCGCGAGGCGGTGCTGAACATCCGCCGGGCCATGGACTTCGGCTGCGGCGGCGTGATCGCCCAATGCCAATGGGATCCCGACGTCCCACTGCAAAACATAGCCGCCGTTTTCGAGCAATGGCTCCTGCCTCTGCCAATGCACTCATAAACAGGAGGACAGGCATTCTTGTCTGTCTTTTCCGGCCATTGACCAGGAGGATAGGCATTCTTGCCTGTCTCTTGCCAGCCAGACAAGAATGTCCGGCCTCCTGATGTAGGTCGAGCCAGACAAGAATGTCCGGCCTCCTGAATTAGGCTATTTTGCTGAACCTTCGGCCCCCCCTGATTGCCGTTGCCCGCCGATCAAATAAATGATAATCTTCCGGCCGTTATCCAAGTGGCCGACACCTAAACTACGCATATCGCCCAGGCCGGCTATTTCGCCAGCTCGTCTTTCTCATGTCTATGCTGAACCAAGATTTAAATCAAGAATTCAGATCCACTAAGCTATGGGTGATGATTTTTTTACTGCTCTTTTTAACTTATGCATATTGCAGACAGAGCACATACAATGTAAATGCCATCACACGTACGGCGATGGTAGTGGGAATCCTGGATGAGGGAACCGCCCGCATAGACAAATACCAGGCGATAACGTGCGACAAAGCTTTTTTTGCCGGCCACTATTATTCGGACAAGGCGCCTGGATTGAGTCTTGCCGCCATGCCCTCGATGACGGCTGCCTATGCCGTTTTAAAAGCCGCCGGCAAAGCCGACTTCGGCATGGACGCAGCGACCAATCAACCGACCAAGGCATTCAAAATCCTAACCATTATAGGAACGATATTCACGTCGGGTTTGAGCACGGCCCTGGCGGCAGTGACGCTTGGTTGGCTTTGTCTGAGGTTGGGATGTACCCGCGGAGGCGCGGTCTTTGCCGCCCTGACCTTCGCCTTGGCCACTCCGACTTGGGGTTGGGCCACCTCTTTCTTCGGACACGCCTTGGCCGGAAGCTGCTGCCTGTTGGGTTTTGCGGTCGCGGTCTTCATGCTGGAAACCGATATGCGTCCTCGGAGTAATTTGGCCGGCTGGATCCTAGCCGGCGCATTGCTCGGTTTCAGCGTGCTCGTTGAATATACCTTGGCCATTGCCTGTGTAATTATCGGCTTTATGATCCTCTGGAAACTCGCAAAGGCCGGTAAAGACCGAGTTGCCCTTGCGTTGCTTGGGCTGGCCGTCGGAATACTGCCGTCCGCGATCCTGTTCTTTGCCCATAATTATCTGACCTTCGGCTCTTTTCTCGATATTGGATATAAACATGAACTATCCTTTCCGGGAATGAACGAAGGAGTGCTTGGGCTTTCGGTGCCGAAATTATCCGCGCTCTGGGGAATCATCGCGTCCTCCAGGAATGGAATCTTATGGATTTCGCCCATTTTGGCCCTAACGCCGGTAGCATTTTGGGTGTCGTTGCGCTATCGAAAAACACGCCTATACACGCTTGCCGCTCTTATCGTGGTCGTTTATTTCATCGCCATGAACGCCAGTTATCATTACTGGGCTGGAGGTTGTTCCACGGGCCCCAGACACCTGACTCCGGCATTGGGCTTTGCCTGCTTTCCCTTGGGATTCCTCTGGACCGCATCAGGGAGAAAACAAAGGGCGTTTATGATATCCGTATTTGCCGTCAGTTTCCTGACTTCGATGGCCTGCACGCTAGTCTCGATGAACATTGTGCCGCAAAACTATTCCAATCCCTTGTTTCAAAAACTGATTCCGGACCTTCTTTCGGGCCACATCATCAACCTCGGGCAATTATGCGGACTTTCAGGATATTGGAGTCTTGTGCCGCTCGTTCTGTTATGGGCGGTCGGCGCTCGGCATATTGCCCGGCTAATTCGCGGGCATGAGCCTTCCAAAAGGATTCCCAATAAACTGTTTCAGCCATACGGTATCAACCATATTGATTGCAAATTGCAATTGCCCAATTTGCAATAAAAACATGCACGAAAAACGCACTCAGACCACGAACAAAAACCCTAATGCCGTTGCTACTTGCCCGCATTTGCTATAGTATGATATTTTAAGGACAAAACTGTCGCAAATGCCCCCATTTAACAGGATATAGCCCTGTGCCAGACGCATCAGCCGCCCAACAACCTTCCCCCATCAATCTGAAGGATCCCATCATGGCGGCATTCCTGGCCTGGTTGATTCCCGGCCTGGGACACCTGTATCAAGGCCGCATAGCCAAGGCGGTTTTGTTCTTTGTGTGCATAGTGGGGATTTACGCTTATGGCGTTTATCTTGGCGGAAACAGCGATTTAGGCTATGGCCGAGCGGTTTATTTCGCTTTCCGAAACGATGAATGGCGATTGCCGTATATCTGCCAGATAGGCGTGGGACTGCCTTCCTTGCCCGCCTGCGTTCAAGCCATGCGGATGAGCAACGGCAAAGCAGTGTTTTTTGGCGGCTTCATGGCCCCGCCTTGTCCGATCGACAGCCACGGTAATAAAACCCTCCCTGAAAATGATGCGAATTATCAACAGCCTACCCTCGACAAGCTTCTGCACGACCTAAATCGCTATTTCGAACTGGCCACGTTCTTTACCATGGTGGCGGGCCTGTTGAACGTACTGGCTATTTATGATGCCGCAAGCGGACCGGTCATATTGATCCCGGCTAAAAAAGAGGAGCAGCCCGACAAATCTGAAAAGACTGAAAAATCATGATCTACCCGATCAATATGCTGATATGTTTAACGTTTTTCGAGCGCCTATGGAGCGCCGACATCTGGTATTGCCTGCCGGCAATTATCGCCATCAGCCTGGTGTATGCAGCCACGCGCCATGAAGCCATGGGCCCCATCCTACGTCACGCACTGCGAACCGGAGTTTGGATTACCGGATTCATGGCGGTCTTTTTCTTGATCCTCTGGCTGATTTCCTGAATGAAAAGGTGAAGTGAATATACACACTTCAACGACCGCTGGGATTGGTTGTATGGGAACTTGACTTTTTTGTCATAATATTACATAATTGAACAATGGTCCGGCTTACCGCAATTGCCCGAGAACAGCTTGAACAACTCCCCAAGTCTATTCGGGCAAGGATGTATGACCTGTTGGAACGACTGGAGAAATGGCCGATTGTGAGCGGAGCCAAACCGTTGCGAGGAAATCTTGCCGGTCGGTATCGTCTGCGAACCGGGGATTTCCGAATGCGGTTTCGGGTAGCCGATAACGTCGTCATCGTCGAACAAATTGGACATAGGGACAAATTCTATGAGTAGAGCCACCATCGACATCATGGGCACGCGGTTTGTATTGATCCCCGAAGCCGAACTTGCGGCTATCGAAGGGCCGGACTTCCCTCCGATCGACAAGGACGGCACTTGTGAAGCATTGCCGTTCGTGCGAGCTTCGATTGCAATGGACATTATCCGCGAACGGCGGGAACTTGGGCTGACTCAGGCCCAATTGGCCAAACTGGCGGGGATTCGCCAAGAGACGCTTTCTCGTTTGGAATCCGGCAAGCATAAACCCAACGTACGGACGGTCGAACGGATCGAGGCAGCTCTGAAACGGAAGCGGCCTAAAAGATAGTTTTCCTATTCCGATAACGACCGACTCTCATGGACCAAAACGATATTCTCGTCCATCGTAAAGAATAAAGCCGTAGATCATGCATTCTATGCATGACAATTTCAGTAATAATCAAAATGTCCTTGATGGTCGGGCACGGAATGCCTGACCTACTGGTCCACCCGTTCGCTCGGGCAAATCATCAGCAGGACGCTCTTCGACTCGGTGCCGGGCAAGGGAAATGATTTCAGTTTTCGCAAGGCCAGATTATTTAACAGTCCCAAATGCCGGGCTTCGCCGCGCTCATCCACCCAGGCCGGTCCTTTAAGCACAAGCAGCCGACCGAACGATTCCCAATGGGGATTAAACCACCGCAAAAGTTTTGTAAGCGGGGCCACCGCCCGAACGACCAGCGTATCGTACTTCTCTTGCTTTAGCAGTTCTTCGGCCCGGGCGTTTTGGACCGGAATCGTCAGGCCCAGGCGCTCTACTATATCGCTTAACACCTTGGCCTTTTTCCCCACCGAATCGACCAGTGAAATCCTCAAATCCGCTCTCACGACGGCCAGCACCACCCCAGGTACGCCTCCGCCGCTGCCCACGTCGAGCACTTTTTCGCCCGGTTTAAGAAATTCGGCAAAGGCCAGACTATCGAAAAGATCCCGGTCAACGAATTTTTCATAGTCGGTGTGCCGGGTCAGGTTGATTTTCTCGTTCCATTGCCACAGAAGCTCGCAATATCGCTCTAACAATGCAATCTGTGCATCGGGCAGTTCAATATGTCGCCGGGCCATTACACCGGCCAGCTTTTCTTGGGGAAAATTCACGATTGATCTTTTTTGGGCATTGAGGACTGGGAATTGGGAATCGATAGACGTTTATTGGCATAGTCTTTTATTCACGGTAGATTATATAATCTATCTTGATCCGTGCACCCACCGCCAAGCCGCTTTTACGAATAATCTTCCCCCAGCAGCCCTTACCCCCACAGCCCACAGCCCACAGCCTAACGCCTACAGCCTAAAGCCTATAATGCTACTAGACCGCGAAGAATACGTCGAACAGGCTTATTTTTTTCAGACACTGCGCGAGCGGATGCAGCAGAGCATGTCCACGCAGGACCTGCTGATTGCCGCGCGTCAGGAAATTCTGGCCACCACGCAGTTGCCCTACGCTATCGACTTCATGGCCGACGAATTGAAGCTCACCGGCGGATTTGCCACGGCCATGGCCCGGCTGCCCCATTATTTCACCACTTTCCAGACCTTCGTTATCGCCGAGGCGGAAAAGGCCGAAGGCCGATTCGATTTCCGCATCGCCCTTGAGATTCTTCAGCGCGAGGCCGAATTCAGGGCCCAAAATCCCTCTTGCCAGGGCATTTTCCTGTTCCAGTTCGAAACCCTTTGCCGCAACCGGCTGGGATACGACCGCGGCCTGGAAGCCCTGGCCGGCGACGGCATCTATAATGACGACTGGCGCGATTGGATCATCACAGTCCGCCGCCAGGTCGGATTGGTGGATTTCTGCGACATGATTTACGTCCGCAGCGAATTGTATCGCAAAAACCGCGGAACGGCCGAAAAACCCATCCTTTTCGGCGAAAAAGAAGGAAAAATCGCCTTGGCCAATCGCCGTAAAGATCCGTTATATCTTTTTTCCGCCCTGCAACGGCACCTGGGCTATCCCGGCGTCCCGCGATCCAAGCCCGAAGATACCCATCGCTACGTCCTTCCCGTACTGCAGCGCGCGGTGGAACGCATGGAAATGCGGATAAAGCTGCTGGAAGAAGAGTTCCGCGGCGGCATCAACCTTGCCCGCTTTTACGTCCCGCCGGGAGAAAAAGAAAAAGGATGAAGGATGCGGGATGAAGGATGAATAAAGAATGAAAAAATAAAAAACCGCTTGCGGTTTCGCGAGCGGTTTTTTGGTTGTATTTCAATGTTTATTCATCCCTCATCTTTCATCCTTCCCCCATCATCCTTTCTTTGCCGGAACTTGCTTGATCGTGGGCAGGTAAATGTCTTCCGGAGTTTTGGACGTCTCTTTTGGCGTATGGCTGGTGCCGGCCAGATAGTTATGGATCGTTGACGAGTCCTGTAGATTATCAAAGCACTCGGCCATCTTCATGTGCAGTTTCTTTTCGTACAGTTCCTTTTGGATCTCGTCGCGGACGTCGGCGAATTTCACATCCGTCGGCTCGGTGAATCCTTCGCATCGCAGGAGGATGAATTTGTCGCCCACTTGAATTATGCCCGATAGTTCGCCGGTTTTAAGCGCAAAGGCTTCTTTTTCCAACGTCAGTTGGCCGCCCCATTTTCTGATGGGCGGGACCTCGCCGCGCAAGGCGTTGCTGCCCGGCTCGATCGAGTATTGCGCGGCCAGATCGCCGAAGTATTCCGAGGTGTTGTTTTTCCTCGCTTTTTCGAATACCTCTTGTGCCCGGCGTTGATTGCTTAACACGATGGCCAGGCAACGGACTTTCGGGCCGTAATTAGCTTCAAATCCTTTTTGCAGATCTTTGTCGGTAACTTCCACTTTTTCGCCCGCTAGCTTCCGCAAGGCCGCCGAGGGCCATACGGCGTCGCGGCGATATAGTTCCAGCGAAAGGCCCTGCTCCTTGGCAACCTGCTGTAGCCAGGCATCGACGTCCGGCGAGCCGTCGGGTTTTGGTTTCACCGCCAGCGCCGCCGCCCGGGCGATCTCTTCGTCCATATCCTTCTCGGAAACGGTGATGCCGCGTTTTTTACATTCCACTTCGAGCATTGTGCGATTGATCGTCGCTTCCAGCGCTTCAATGCCGTGCCGATCGATGCACTCCAGGGCCAAAGCGCGGGTGGTTATCGTCTCGCCGTTGATCGAGGCGGCCACACCCGGCATTTTCCGCTGCTTGACCGGATCGCCCCATACCAACTCCAGCTTGGCGTTCTCCTTTAACTGCTGGAATACGTCGTTTGCCACCTTGTGCATCTTCCGATCGCGGATGATCTCTTCCAGTTTCCCGGCGACTTCGTCCAGTTTGCCATCCCGGGCCGGAATCAGGCTTTCGCGCTTCAGGATCACGTATTGCCCGCCGGCCGGAATGACATGCGATATCTCGCCGTCGGCCATGTTGAACGCGGCCTTCTCGATACCCTCATAATTGCCGTGCATGCGAATGGGCTGTATCAATCCCTTGGCCGCCGCGCTGGCCGTGTCTTCGGAATAGTCTTTGGCCAGGTTTCCGAATTCATCGGGCTTGGCAATGGCCATTTCGCGGAGTTTTTTGGCCTTGCCCTCGTCTTGGCAGGCGATCAGCCGTGCTTTAACCGCCCGGCCGTACTGAATTTCATATTCGCGCACCAACTCTTCCTTGCCGACCTTCAATTTTTCGCCCGCCAGGCGCCGCAAAGCCAGCATGGGCCAGATTATGTCTGCCGCGTACTGATCCGGAGTAATGCCACGCTCCTGCTTGAGCAATTTGTACCATTGATCGACCGGTATGCCGAATCGTGTCGCCATGCGCTCGATCTCGGCTTCGATTTCCTGCCGGGTCACCGCGATATTCCGCCGCCGACATTCCCCGAGGATCAATTGTTTGTTGATCATCTGCTCCAGGATATCCTTGCCGTAATGCACCAGGCACTCTTGAGCAAGCTCTTCCCGGGTGATCTTATGGCCGTTGACGTCGGCCACGATATCCGGCGGCAGCGCCTTCAGGTTGTCTTTGTTGGATTGCGGCGATGCCGAGCCGGCCAAAGCAGGCGATCCCTGCCGGGCATTAGACGCCGGGTTGTCGGTCGATTGTGACGGTTGGTTTTTTTGCGGCGGCGTGGCTGCGGCCTTTTCCAGCCCTCCGCCTATGTAACGAATCGTCACGCAAAAAACGACGACAAACGTCGCCGTGGTGATAATTCCCAACCATTTCTTCCAAGACCAGCCCCGGGAAACAGCCTTCCCTGTGTCGTTAAGAGTCATGGCGGTTCCTCCTTAAACCGTTGGCATTATTGAACTTGCGCGCACATACGCTATGCGCGCCAATTGTAGCGGGTGTCGTAATATAAAAATAACGGCCGTTTGAAACAAGAGTAATTCTGGCAAGTGTGTGAGTCTTGTGAACATCCTCAAATTGAATTTCCTTGTTTTTCTCTATCTTCTTCTTGACATCTGACAGTAATGTGGATTATAATAGCTATAGATATCCACATTAAAGGTGAAGACGATGAAGACCGTACAGATGACGCTTGACGAGGAACTGGTGGCGGCGGTGGACCATCTTGCCCGTAGGCTGAAGACGACGCGGTCCGCTTTTGCACGCGACGCTCTTCGCGAGGCTTTGGCAAAGTATCGCGTGAAGGAACTAGAGCAGAAGCACCGCCTTGGATATCAAAAGCATCCTGTCATCAGCGGAGAGTTTGACATCTGGCAAACCCAACAGCAATGGGGTGACCAATGAGGCGGGGCGAAGTCCGTTGGTACAAGTTTTTGCCGCCCGACAAAAAGCGGCCCGTGGTGATCCTTACCCGGGATGCAATTCTAGAGTACCTTGGCGATGTTACGATAGCTCCCGTCACCAGCACGATTCGCGATATTCCTTCCGAGGTTCGGCTCTACAAAGAAGATGGTATGCTCCAAGATTGTGCGATCAATTGCGATCATCTTCAAACGGTATCAAAAAACCGGCTGGGTGCCTTGATAACAACATTGTCCACTGCCAAAATGCGCGAGGTGTCCAGCGCTATAGCTTTCGCGTTGGGTCTCGAAAGATGAGAGTATTAGGCGGGGGGCACTTTCAGCGATTAGAAGAGCAGTTTCAATAGAGGCAGTATGAGAACGAGCGCTATTCCAACCAACACTGGCAGAAACAGAAAGAAGAGTGACCAACCGGGAGAGCCTATGTATCTTTTTTTCATTTCCCCTCCCGCCTACAGCCTAAAGTCTACAGCCTATTATTTTACATTTGTTCGCCCAGCACGTCGTTCAGCACGTCCTCGCTAACGTAAATCGGCAAAGGCGGATTGCAAGTGACGGCCACGGCTATGGCGTCGGAGGGCCGGGCGTCGATCTCGAGCAGTTCGCCGTCGTGGCGCACGCGGAGCCGGGCGTAATAGGTGTGGTCTTTCAACTCGTTTATCACCACGTCCTGAAACTCGCCGCCAAGATGTTCGACGATGCTCACGATCAGGTCGTGCGTCAGCGGGCGCGGCGCGGAATATCCTTTCACGCGCCGGTCGATGCTCGTAGCCTCGAAAATCCCAATTAAAATGGGGAAAGTCCGCTCCCCATCGACCTCTTTCAAGTAAATCACCTGCTGATCGTTGATCTCGCTGATGATGATCCGCGATAATTCCATGGGAATAGGCATGGCAAAATCCTCGCACCCGGTTCAGACTTCAATCGCTGAGAGTAGCATATCCGTCAAGGGAAATCCAATAGCCGCCGTATCGCTCATTATTAGCATTATAAGCCCCCGGCCGACCGCAAGGCTAGTAGGCCAAAATATAACACCAGCCCGAAGCGCAAGCGAGGGATGGTAAACAATTTACCCTTGCTTGCACTTTGGGCTGGTGTTTCCCACTCTGTGTAAAAATTTTAGGCTGTGAATAATACGCCTCAGCGGTTTCGCCAGCTTTTCCAGGAAGTTTTGACTATTCCCGGCAGGGCGTGGAACAAGAAAGAATACCAACTGCGATAAGGCATTTTATAGTGGGGCACCGGATCCATTTGGATCGCCTTTTTGGCCTCGCAGCTTAACATGCACAGCCCGCAGCCTATGCAGCGTTCGACTCGATGGTGGTGGGTTTTGGCCTGTATATCCACTGTAATCGCAGCCATGGGGCAGGTTTTGGCGCATTTGCCGCAAAAAGAGCACTTTTCGAGATCGAATCGAGGCAGGAAATGAGGCGGAGCTATGAATCCCGGCGCGTTGAACTCGTTTATCGCCCTCATGCCATGACAGCAGCAACCGCAGCAGGAGCAGGAACTCTGCCCCTTGGACGAAGCCACGTTCATCATCCAATTGACCATTCCGTGCGATTCGGCCTCCCGTTTGATCTCCAAGGCATTTTTTTTCGAGACGCTTTTAAGGTAACCTCTCTCGATGCCCTTTTCGGCCCATTGGCCCATGACCAGACAATTACCCAAGGGTTTGTCGCAACCCCGGCCCAAAACCCGCATGGCCATGCGGCACTGGCAATTGCCCACCCCGAAGGCATCGAATTGGTGCAGTACGATTTCCAACCGGTCTGAAGGAAGGGCCATGGGATGGGCATCGAGGGCCTTGCCTACTGGCAGATAGCGTACCATCGGCGGCAATACACGGGCGTAATCGGTGGTATAACCGGTTTCGTAAAGTGCCTCGAATAGTTCAATAAAACGGCGGTGCCAATCGGTCAGCGTATCCATGCCATGGGAGATGAGCACCATCTCGAAGATGCCGCCGGTAATGGGTATTAGTGCATACTTTCTCCGGTTATCCGGCCCGGTACAGATGATTGCCCGCTTCTGAAAGGCCAGGCCATCGAGAATCGGCACGATTTCCTCGATCGGCCTGTGCTCGGCCTTGGCCAGATGGGCGGCGGTTTTGCCCATAAACGGCGCCATGTGCCGAACCACTCCGGCTTCTTCCTCGGTAAAAAGATGTTGCACAAAGGCTATCAGTTCGTCGCAAATCGGAGGGCCCAGCAAAAAAGGACTGGAAAGTTTTTGTGCGGCCTCCAAGTACGCCCGGGGCACATGCCGATAATCGCCGATTTTCCTAGGCTTTACGGTTTTAAGCCGGGGGACGCCGGGTCCGACAATAGGTTGATTTACCTGGATTACCCGGCTTCCTAAGTTCAATGTTTCCATGCCTATCTCCTTTTAGACTCGATTATAGGAGATAATATACCAAAAATACCCAAATTAAGAAAAGAGAAACCATTATGGCGAACCGGATAATGGCTATTGCCCCGTATTGGATCGAGGAATTGGGCGCCTGGGTGTTCGACGATCCGCGCGTTGGGTTGCGGCAAGAGCCCTTTGTCAGCGGTGTGCCGGAGATGATCGACTACCTGGTCCGCGATATTCCTAATGCCCGGCGGGGATTTCGGCTCTTATTTTCCGCCCAACCGTTTCCCGGCTGGCAAAAGCGATTGACTCGAAAACAGGAAGAATACGGCGGCCACTGGTACGCATCGGACGATCCGCCCATGGAAGGCTGGCTGTGCCCGGCCGTGTTCCATTATTTTGCATCCGTCCCGCCAGAGTTGTACGTCAAAGCCGAGGCCATAGCCTCAAAATGATTAGCGCCATTAAAGGGTAAGTTTTGCCGCGAGCGGGCGCCAACTTTTGTCTCGTCCCCAGGCTCCGCCTGGGGACGCAATGTGTGAGAGGCATCCCCTTCCTGGAAACACCAGTGAGATGGAATCTAAAGTGCATGGTGTTCCCGGGCGGAGCCTGGGAACAAGGAAATTTTCATGTTTATGCGGCCGGGCATATTGCTAATCACCACCGATTAAGTTATGTTGCTCGATAGGCCGATTCCGGAGTCTTATGGCAGGTTGGCGGGAAAGGGTCCAAGGCCATGTTCAAAGCCCCATCAGCCGGGTTTACGTTGATCGAAGTCCTGGTGGTGATTTCCATCATCGGCGTTTTGATGGGTTTTACGCTCCCTGCCGTACAAGCCGCCCGCGAAGCGGGTCGGCGCGCTCAATGCGCCGATCACGTTAAGCAAATTGGCTTGGCCCTGCACCAATACCTCTCTGTGCATCACAACTTTCCGCCTGGGGCAGTCCTAGTGCCAAATTATTCTAAGACCGAAATCAGTGGATGGTACGATCCCTGGGGAGAAGCCGCTAACTCAAGCCTGAAAAAGTATGGATACAGTTGGATGCTTTTCATTCTACCTTACATAGAGGAATACAGAATATATGAGGGCTGGAATTTTTCCAAAAGCGTACTCGGCAATACGACACTTGCACAGAGCGACATTGCTTTATTCTATTGTCCCACCCGGCGCGTGGGCATCCGTCAAGGCGATGAACAAATCATGTTCCAGAATTGGACGTCCGGCGGCACCGATTATGGCGGCTGTCTGGGCCAATGCAACGGTTGGCGAGATCAGTTTTCAACCATTTATGTAGGCCCCCCAAGGATCAGTCATAGATTCCTTGATGTGAAGACTCTGAATAAAACGGACAAAACCGGCATCTTCGTTCCAAATCGGACCATTACTACCGCCGAT
>JBEKGL010000041.1:0-22851 GCA_050012815.1 Thermoguttaceae bacterium | reverse complement strand
AAACACTGAGAACTGAAAACTGTTTACTGAAAACTACTTATCGTGAACGAACCGCAGCGAATTACGCCCCGCACGTTAAAAGGATTCCGCGATTATCTGCCGGAGGCGATGATCCCCCGGGAGCGGCTGATCGACACTGCCCGGCGGGTATATCGTTCGTATGGGTTCAGCCCGATCGACACCCCGGCCTTGGAGTATTTGGAAATTCTTGCCGGCAAGGGGAGCGAAGAGACCGACAAGCAGCTTTATAAGTTTAAGGATCACGGCGGGCGCGACGTGGGGCTTAGGTTCGATCTGACCGTGCCTTTGGCCCGATTCGCAGCCCAGCATATAAATGAGTTGGGCATTCCCTTTAAGCGATACCATATCGCCACGGTATGGCGGGGCGAAAATACCCAGCGCGGCCGATACCGCGAGTTCATGCAGTGCGATTTCGACACCATCGGCTCCCGTTCCATTGCCGCTGACATCGAAACCACCTTGGTCATCCACGACCTGATGAGGGCGATCGGGTTTGAGGATTTTACGATCCGCTTGAATAATCGCACGGTCTTGACGGGTTTGCTGGAAAAACTCGGTCTGTCCGAGCGTGCGGTGGACGTGTTGCGGGTGTTGGACAAACTCGGAAAAATCGGACCCGAAGCGGTGGCCGGCTTGTTGATATCCGATGCGGGCGTGACCGTCCAACAGGGCGTGGAAATCATGCGGCTTTCAGCGATTAACGGGAGCAACGATGAAATACTCGGTCAGGTCGATGCACTGGTCTCGGACAACCAAACCGGACAGGAAGGCATGGCAAAACTCCGCGAAATACTCGCCGCGGTCATGGCAGCCGGGGTAAACAAGTCACGAGTGAAAATAGACGTGTCCATCGCCCGGGGGTTGGATTACTACACCGGCACGGTGTTCGAGACGTTTTTAGATAAGTTGCCGGGCATAGGCAGCGTGTGTTCGGGCGGGCGGTACGATAATCTGGCCAAGCTTTTTACTGCGCAGGAACTGCCAGGTGTCGGGGCGTCGCTGGGACTGGATCGACTGCTCTCTGCGATGGAGGAATTGGGCATGATCGAAAAAGTCGCCACGCCCGCACCGGTGTTTATTCCTTACTTTGATCCTTCCCGCTTGCACGAATATCTGAAACTGGCCGCGACATTGCGCGCGGCTGGCATCGGCGTAGAGGTGTTTCCGGACCCGAAAAAACTCGGTCAGCAATTAAAATATGCAGACCGCCGCGGATTTCGCGTGGCCCTTATTGCCGGCACCAACGAATTCGCCGCAGGAATGATCCAAGTAAAAGACCTGCAAAAGACCGTGCAGCACGATGTGCCGCTGGAAAGCGATGTCGCAAGCGTGATTAAGGCGATAAAGGAAATACTACAAAGAGAATGACGAAGATTTTCATCACGAAAACACGATATAAGGAAAACACGAAAATCTAACTTTAAAATCTTTTTCGTATTTTCGTCCTTTCGTGTTTTCGTGATAAATTATTGTGAGTCCATTTATATGGCCAACCGCGATAATCATTACGAAGCGGCGTTTGAAGAATATCTGCGCGGCCATGGAGTGCCTTATGTGGCGGTGGACGAAGCGCGGCGGAGCCTGCTTTCCAACGGGGCGTCCATTAAAAGCCTCGATTTCATTGTTTCCGCCCCGGGGCAGATCGCATGGCTGGTCGATGTCAAGGGCCGGCGGTTTCCCTCCGGCGACGAGCAAAAACAATACTGGAAAAACTGGTCCACGGCCGACGACCTGTGGAGTCTGGCCCGGTGGGAGCAGCTTTTTGGGACGAATTTTCGCGGGCTGTTCGTGTTCGCTTACGATGTGCTGGGCGATCGTGCTCCGCTGCCGGCCGAGGAGCTTTTCGGACATCGGGGGAAATTATACGGGTTCGTGGCCGTGCCGCTTTCGGCTTACGCTAGTCATGCGAGGATGATCTCGCCTCGCTGGGACACGCTGGCCATGCCCGCGGCCGAATTCCGCCATTTCGCCCGGCCGTTAAGTGAACTTTTGGGACTGGCTTCTGTAAATGTTGCATGCGGAATGTAGAAAGACGAAAAATTCTTATCACCACGGAGGCATGGAGAACACGGCGCGTACAGTTTTCAGTTAACAGTAAACAGTTCTGCGTTCTTCATTCTGACTTTTGCATTTCTCCGTGTTCTCCGTGTCTCCGTGGTGTTTGTCATTGTGTGGAAGTTTATCAAGGCTTTGTCATTATTTTTGCAGATTCTGTAATACACTCTGCGGCACGGCAAATGCGGTGCCATGGCGGGTGCCTTTTGGGAAAGATAACTTCTCGGAGATATTTTCCCATTGCTTCATGTCGGCCGAGGCGATTGCGCCGTAGCGGCCTCGGGTGTATTCGTCGAAATATACGATCCATCGCTCTCCGATTTTGACTGCCGTCGGGCCTTCGACCCAGTCGGGCGAAATGGGCGCCGAGGCGTGGCCGTAAGGCCCTGCGGCGGCGTCGGCCGTTGCCAGGCGGATGTTTTTTTTGGCCACGGGCAATTTCGTTTCATCCTTGAAAATCAGCACGTACTTGTCGCCGTCCTTGACCAGCGTGGCGTCGATTACGCTGAACCCGTCGTCGTAGAGCAACTTGGCGTCGGAATAAGTTTTAAAATCCTTGGTCGTCACGTAATAGATGCGGTGATTTAATTTGCCGCCCTTGTGGTCGTCGCCGGTGGAGTCGGTTTCGGGAAAGCGGCCGGGAATCGTGGTGGCCCAAAAGATGAGGAATTTTCCGCTTTGCTCGTCGTAAAATATTTCCGGGGCCCAGCAGTTCAGGGCCTTTGGTTCCGTTTGCATGGCGGGCACGAACTGCTGTTCGGACCAGTGGATCAAGTCTTTTGAATGAGCGATGCCGATGCCCTTGTCCCACCAGCCCGTGGTCCAGGCCAGATGCCACATGCCGTCCGGTCCCCGGCAGATACACGGATCTCGCATCAAGTTTCCTCCGAGGCGGGGCTTTAAGTACGATTTATCGTTATTCAGCGGCGTCCATTTTAACCCGTCATGACTGTAGGCCAGGTGCAGGCCGTCTTCGCCGTTTCCTCTGAACGAAGCGAAGATGTAGTTTTTTTCGGTTGTTGGTGCTATTGGTTCCGCCCCTTCGGCCGCGGCGGAGGCCATAAGGCTTGCCGAGAACAATACAAGTCCGCCAAACGATGGGATTTTCATGGTTTTTTCCAATGTGAATTTGCGGCGTGCAATTGATTTTCCAAACCCCCCAGCCTATTCGCCTTTGTGCGGGCTGTCAAGCAAAAACCGCTTTAGTCCGAGTGGTTTTTCCCGAGGCGACGGCATGTCCAGGGGCTGATTGACATGCCCGCGTTTCATGGTTTATACTGGATATTAGTCGGGTATATTATGCGGACCCAAGAAATTGGTTGCCGGGCACCCCACGAGATTTGACCGCGAGGTTTTTCAATGTGGAATTTACGATCGATTTGTCGGAGCGTGCTATTTGTTGTTTTTACCTTTGCCGCTTGGGCTGCGGGCGCGGCGATGCTTGCGGCCAAAGACGCCACGACGCCGTCGGCGGTCGAGGGCGGCAGCGCCTGGGTTGAGGCTTATATGGTCGTACTTTTAGTGGTATCTCTGGGTCTGATCGTGGTCTGCAAATCGAGCGGCCGCCGCGACCGCGCCAAGCCGGAAGTCTATGCCGAGGCAAAAACCCTGCCAAAAGAGTAGCAACAATATCCGATTGCGGATTGTTTTCTGCCATAGACAACATGGAGGGTCTCATGAGCGCGCCGCCGCCGTTTGTGCATTTGCATTGTCACAGCCATTACAGCCTGTTGGACGGGGCCGGAAGGATTCGCGATCTGCTTGAGCGAGCACAGGCGCTGAGGATGAACGCCCTGGCGCTTACGGATCACGGAAACCTGTACGGGGCGGTGAAATTTTATCAACAGGCCAAGGAACTTTCGATCAATCCGATCCTGGGATTGGAGGCATACATCGCGCCGGGCTCACGGTTCCAAAAAGAAGCGGCGGGGACGAAGGAAGCCAGTTATCATCTCACGCTTCTGGCTCAAAATCGCACGGGATTTCAAAATCTCATAAAGCTTTCCTCGGCGGCTTTTTTGGAAGGATTTTATTTTCGGCCGCGGATCGACAAGGAACTGCTCGAGGCCCACAAAGAAGGACTGATTTGCCTGAGCGGCTGCATTTCCAGCGAAATCAATCGGCTGATTTTATCGGGCAACGAGTCGAACCTGGAAAAAGCCCGGCAGGTTATCGCCTGGTTCCAAAAGGTTTTCGGCGATCGATATTACATCGAGATCCAGAACAACGGCATGGAGGCGCAGCGGATCGCTTTAACGGCGGCGGTCGATCTGGCCCGGCAAATGAGCGTGCCCACAGTGGCTACAAGCGACGTGCATTACGTCCGCCGCGAAGACGCCGAGGCCCAGGATATTCTGCTTTGCGTCAACACCGGCAAGTTTCGCACCGACGCCAACCGCATGCGCATGGAGACCAACGAGTTTTATCTGCGCAGTCCGGAGGAGATGTACGCGGCTTTCCCGGGTCAGGAAGACGCGGTTGGCCGGTCGCAGGAAATCGCCGATTCGGTTGACATTGAATTGGAGTTGGGGCGCCGGCATTTCCCGGTCTTTACGCCGCCGGAGGGCCAGAAGTCGGAAGATTATTTGCGCGAGTTGTGCCTGGCCGGACTCAACCAACGGTATGCACATCGCGCGGACCGCCTGAAGGAAGGCGGGCTTTCCGACGAGGTGACGGCCCGCTTGGAGCGAGAACTCGGCGTGATCGAGAAGTTGGGATTTGCCAATTACTTTCTCATTGTGTGGGATTTCGTGCGATTCGCCCGATCGAAAAATATTCCGGCCACCGCGCGCGGCTCGGGCGTGGGATCGCTGGTGTCGTACGCCTTGCATCTTAGTCACGTTTGCCCGCTGGATTTCGATCTCCTGTTCGAGCGTTTCTTGGACGAGAGCCGGCGCGAGGCGCCGGATATCGACATCGACTTCTGCCAGCAGCGCCGCAACGAGGTGATCCAGTACGTCAAGGACAAGTACGGCATGGCGAACGTGGCGCAGATCGGCACTTTCGGCACGTTGCAGGCCCGGGCGGCGATCCGCGACGTGGGCCGGGCCTTGGGGATGCCCATTCCGCGAGTCGACGCCGTGGTCGCGCTGGTGCCCGATGAATTGAACATCACCCTGGACAAGGCCCTGGAAAAAAGCGAGGGCTTGCGGAAAATTCACGACGGCGACGGCCAGGTGCGCGAGTTGTTGAACCTGGCCAGGCAGATCGAAGGCCTGGCGCGGAACGTGGGCACGCACGCCGCCGCAGTGGTCATCGCCGACCGCCCGCTTACCGAATACACTCCGGTGCAGCACGTGCAAAACAAGGAAGAGGTGATCACGCAATGGGCCATGGGCGACGTGGAGCGGGCCGGGCTTTTGAAGATGGATTTTCTGGGCTTAAGGAATTTGACGATCCTCTCGAAAGTCGTCGATCTGATCCAAGAGACCACCGGCCAAAGAGTCGATCCGTATCAATTCCCGCTGGATGACAAAGAGACCTTTGCCCTGCTTTGCCGCGGCGAGACGAAGGGCATTTTCCAGTTGGAAAGCGGGGGGATTCGCGATCTGTTGCAGCGGATGAAGCCCGACTGTTTTCAGGACATCATCGCCACCAACGCCCTTTATCGGCCCGGCCCGCTGGAAGGCGGCATGATCGACGATTACATGCAGGTCAAACACGGCCGGAAAAAGGCCGAGTATAAACATCCGGTGATGAAGGAAGTGCTCGAAGAAACGCACGGCGTGATGGTCTACCAGGAACAGGTGATGCGGATCATCAACCGCCTGGGAGGCATCGAACTGGCCAACGCCTACAGTTGCATCAAGGCCATAAGCAAAAAGAAACTGGAGGCCATAGCCAAGTACCGCGAGCAGTTCGTGGCTGGCGCGCATGAAAAGGGCCTGTCGAAAAAGGAAGCGGCCGAACTGTTCGGCATGATCGAAAAATTCGCCGGGTACGGATTCAACAAGAGCCATTCGACGGCGTACGCGCTTATCGCCTACATGACGGCGTATTTGAAGGCGCACTGGCCGGTGGAATTCATGGCCGCGCTTTTGTCGAGCGACATACCCGGGCGAAATTTCAAGAAAAAAGATTCGCTGGTCGAGCATTTGGAAGACTGCCAGCGGATGAACATCACAGTGCAGCCGCCGGACGTGAACGCCTCGGAGGTGGATTTTTCTGTGGCCGAGGGGAAAATCCGTTTCGGGCTATCGGCCCTCAAGGGTTGCGGCGGAGCGGCGTCGGCGGCGGTGTGCCAGGAGCGCAAAAACCGGGGACAGTTCCGCAGTATATTCGATTTCTGCGAGCGGCTCGATCCGGGCGCGGTAAATCGCACGGCCATCGAATCGCTCGTCAAGGCCGGGGCGTTCGACACGCTGGGGGCGAGGCGCTCGCAAGTGTTCGCCGCCGTGGATCGGGCTTTGCAATCCGGGGCGGCGGCCGCGTCCGACCGGCGCTCCGGACAACGCGGCCTGTTCGACGACGCCGACGAACCGGCCGAAACCGACGCGACCTTGCTGCCCGAATTGCCCGAGTGGGATGAAAAAGAAAAACTTGCCCGGGAAAAAGAAGTGCTGGGCTTTTATCTGACCAGCCATCCGCTGAGCGAGCATCTCGGCACTCTGTCGGCATATTGCTCGCACACCACCGAGGCCGCCGCGAAGTTGGAGCATCGCACCGAGGTGATGCTGGGCGGGTTGGTTTCGGCCATAGCCGTTAAACATTCCAAGCGTGCCGATCCGGGCCGGCCTACCCGGTACGCTATGTTCGACTTGGAAGATACCGAGGGCCTTATCCGCTGCATCTGTTGGCCTGAACAGTTCGTAGTCTATGAAGAAATGATCAAGCCCGACGCCATCGTGGTCGCTCGCGGCGCGGTCGATAAGCGGCCGGGCAGCGAGGAGGCGAATCTGATCGTCAACGAAATCATTCCCCTGGCCGATTTGTCAACCCGATACACTCGGGGCGTGATGATCCGCATAGACGAGGGTCATCACGGCCCGGAAAAACTCCAGCAGCTCCACGAAATTCTCCGCGGCTACCCCGGCAAGGCCGAACTGCAACTTATGATCTGCCTGGCCGACGGCGGCAAAGTATCCATGAAATGCTCGGACCTTGCGCTTACGATCAACGCCGAGATGCGCACCCGCGTGGACGAACTTTTAGGCCCCGGCAACTTCCGCCTCCTAACCGCCACGCCGGCGGTCGGAACTAAAGGCGGAAATGGAAAAGGATGGCGGTAATAGCAGGCAAGATAAACTGCTTGGACAATCCCTATGGTGTTTTCAACTAAAATGTAGGTAGACGAGCATTGCCCCACTTGTGGGGTAATGCAAAGTCGGCTAGAATAAGCTGATTGCAGATTGACTTATTAGGTAAGTTAAGCGAGAGGTTATCGCATGATTTGTGTCTTTGGAAACACAAAATTGTTTGTCTGCCCGGCTAAATTTTTTCGTAGCGTGGGCAATTAAAAAGGTCTAGGTTCTAAGCGTTGGATGTGGATGTGCCGGAAAGTTATATCAGACGATGTAAGGCAGGCATCTTTTCGTCAGTATCAATTACAAACTTAGTGCTAAAAAAGGAGGGCAAGCGGATATGGCTAGAACTATATATGTTGTCATTGATACAAATATCCTTGTCAGAGTTATATCTCAGGGAAAGGCTGGATGTGAGTTTGAAACATGGCAACAACTCAAGAATCTGGTCGACGAAGACTCCATTATCCTTCTTGTCCCTGAGATTGTGCTCTTAGAGCTGAAAAAGCAATGGCGGCGACTTCCCGAACAGTTCGAGAAGAACATTACGGCGCTGGAGCGGTCGATTGAGAAACATATTGAAGGTGCAATCACCTTTAACGAAATCGCGGACTTGGGAGACTCGCTTCTATCACACCTTGCTGATAAGAAGATTGAAAAAATCACTAACGCCAATCAATATCACAATGATGTACAAGTTTTACTAAGTGCTAAGAAGGCTATATTTCTACCTCTGGATTTGGAAACATGGTTTCGTGCAAAACGTCGTTCACTGTCTGGAGGATTAGCGGATCCAGACCGAGCATCTGAGGGCGACTGTTGCCTCATCGAGTCACTTCTGAACTTCTTCGAGAAACAACATGACAAAGGAACTCAGTTGCTTTTCTGTACCGAAAACGTGTCGGATTTTGGTGTACTGGTGGACAAGGAAAATGCGAAATACTCTCTAGATCCTGCTGTCAATGATGGATTGCCACCAACTGAACTATTTATCAATCTAGATTCGTTGCTTGCTTTTGTGAAAGAGCATAAAGTGGTTAAAGAGCCACCTCCAGAAGTGCTGCTGGAAGCTGTGGCACAACAACAGACAAGACGTGTCACGGCGGCTGTAGCAATGGACGAAGCCTTGTCGGAACGAGAACTAAACTTGATACGTCCAGTGTTCGAGTCCTACGAAGAACATAGACGCATGGCAGAAGCATATAATAGCGCGGCACTGTCTGCTGCAGAAGAACAACGCATGGCAGAACCATCCATTCGCGCGGCGATCTTGGCGGCGGAAGAACGTAAACGCATGGCAGAACCATCCATTCGCGCGGCGATCTTGGCGGCGGAAGAACGTAAACGCATGGCAGAATCATCCATTGAACAGATTAAGAAATCCCAAGAAGCATTCGGGGTAGTGCATGAAATGAAACAAAAGTCAGAACAAGAGAATTCTAGCGATCCGAATAAAGAGAGCGAATCCGAATAAAAATCTTTATTCGTGGATACGCTGGGTGGACCAGGATCTCGAACCTGGGCGGCAAAGATGCGAGAGGTAATTGAAGACGGTTGATTTTTTTCATGCCCTCCCGGGACTGCGTCCCACCGATTCAAGAATCGGTGCCACCCAGCGATATCATTATATACGTATTATTGCATAAAGAGTTTTCAAAAACAATTGCGTGGCGGTAGTACAACTGTCGCGCCAACAGAATTGCCGCCCTGACTTAGCCCGAGATCTCAGCGACTTCGGCAGGGAGTTTGGCTTCGGCGCGGCTGGTGTCCAGCGACAATTGCATGGTCACGCTCCAGCGGCCTTCCTTGTCGGCCTCGACGATCCAGTGGGGCATGACAACCACCGACTGGTGCACCAGCTCGAAACCGCCTTCCGATTGGCTCACGGTCTCGACGGGGAAGGTCCAGAACCGGGTTTTCCGCGACATCTTCAGTCCCACGTCGATCCCTTGCCACTCGTCGGTCAGGCTCAGGCCGAAGGCGTCGGCCAGATCGAGCCTCGCGCCGAGTTGTCCCAGACGGTTGCCTTCGGAATCGGAAAAATAACGATCCTCCGCTCCGGCCGGCAGGCCGGCGAAGTTCATTTCCACGGCGAAATGCAGGGGATGGTTTTGCGGCAGGTTTTCCAAAAGATACGCCACTTGCAGCGTGGAACTGCCGGCGTCGAGCGTCAGGCCCTTGGTAATCCGCAGCGGCGCGCCGCCGGCCAGCCCGTCGCGGCTGAGTTGCACTTGGATGCGGTCGGGATTGCGGCGGATGCGGGCTTCATACGCGCTGTTGAGGAAGTCGCCTTGTTGCGGGGCCTGGCCCGAGACAACCGCCTCAAGCGAGGCGTCGTTGTCGTAAAACAAATCGACCAGGCTCTTGCGCAGATGGTCGTCGTATTGCAGCCGCTTATCCAGATCGGGCTGCTTGAAAACCACGCGGTCGTGAATGCTGGCAACTTGATCGGAGTTCGCCCCGGCGCCGGCGAGCACCTTGCGATGATAGGCCTCTATCCGGCGGGCGAGCGTGGCCAGCAGATTGAGCTTGATCTTGCGCACGTCGAGTTCCACCAGGTGGCCGCCGACGCCGGGGGCAACCATCGCCACGAGCTTGTCGTTGGCCAGGCGGACTTCCTGTCGGGTGTCGAAATTGAAATCGTCGGCCGCGGCCTCGATCCATGTTTCCGCGCGCCCGGCCGCTTTTTCCAAGAGGTTATCGGCCGAAATCAGGTGATTGTAGACCGCGTTGCGCAAGTGCGGCAGGTACAGACCGCCGAACGCCCCGTGCCAGTAAGCGCAATTGCACTGCGCGCGGTAGAGTTCGATGCGGGCCCGCTCGATTGTTTCGCCGCCGTGGCCCAGTTCGATCATCTCTTGCAGGCGGCGGCTGACGATCATCATGCGGCAATACATTTCGTCGGATTCGGGATATTTTACCTTGAAATTGCGCCAGAAGCCGCCGCGCATGAATCGCTTTAAGACCTGCCAATTGGGATGATCGCGCATTTCGTGGGCGGCCCGCTCGTACTCGACCAGTTGATCGGCCGGCAGGGCCCATTCGGTCATCTCCCGATAACTGCAATCGGGCAGATAGATTTTGCCGGCCGGCGGGACGTTGTCGAAGGCTTCGGACAGCGTGGTGACGTGGATCCAATCCTGGTTGCGAACCAAGGCGTCGAAAAACCGCGTCAGCCAGCCGTCGTCGTAAACGTGTTTTTTCGTTTCCGGCCAGGTGCCGAATTTTTCGCCGTCATCGCCGAAAACGGCAACGGCGCCGGGATGCGTCTCGGCCATTTTTGCCAGGTATTCGACGGTCTGTTCCGGCGCGGCGAATGGAATCAGGTATCGTAACGGTTCGCTGCCCGGAAAAACCGACAGCGACCGGCCTTCGTCCTCGGTAATCAGGTGCCCGGTGAGCTGCGAATCGGTAAGCCCGGCGGCCTTGAAGTGAAAATCGTCGAGAACGGTATATTCGATGCCGGCGTCGGCCAGATCGCTCGTGAACGATTGCTCCCAGACGCGTTCCGGGATCCACATGCCGCGGACCGTGGCGCCCAGGCGGTTTTGCAGCCAGCGGGTATAGGCGCGGATTTGCCCGATGCGGTCGCGCTTGGGAATCATCGCCAAAATCGGCTCGAAGAACGCCCCGCCGATTATTTCGATTTGCTCTCGATCGACCAACTCGGCCAGGCGGTCGATATACGCTGGCTGATTGGCGGAAAGCCACTCCATCAGCGAGCCGCTGACGTGCAGCGACATCTTCAGCGATTCGTAACGGCTGAAGACGTCGAGGAAAGGTTTGTAACTATCTTCGAACGCCTGCTGGAAGACATGGTCGAAGTTGCCGACGGGTTGATGGTTGTGCAGGGCTAGGATGAACCGGATGCGTGGAGGCATGATATGTCAATCAGGTTGAAAAAAGGGGTCAGAACTATTTTTCCTAATATAGAGTTATTTCCGTTTGCATTTAAAAAATAGTTCTGACCCCTTTTTTATGTATGGGGCAGAAACACTTACTTAATCGGCAACCGTGCCCTGGTTTGTCCAATTTACCTGGCCGGAAAATCTTGCGATTCCACTTGTTGGATCGGCAGTCATTTGTTGGACCGGCAGTGATACTGCCGACCCCGCTAGTGCCAACAGGAGCACTATATTTCCACCTCGACTTCTCGGAGAAACGCCGCTGCTTGTTCGGGCGGGACGGGATTGATGTAAAAACCGGTACCCCATTCAAACCCGGCTGTTTTCATTAAACTCGGCATAATCTCTATATGCCAGTGATAATGACTTAACTCCTGCGTGTCAAAGGGGGCAGTATGTATTATGTAATTATATGCGGGCTGGTCAAGCGCGGCTTCGATCTTGGCGATCACCTGGTGCATCACGCCCGAAAGTTCGTCAACTTCGTTTTTTTGAATATTTTCGTAATGACTGGAGTGATTCTTAGGCAGGATCCAGGTCTCGAAAGGGAAGCGGCTGGCGAACGGACAAAAGGCCAGAAAACCCGGCGTATCCAGCACAATCCGTTTTTCGGTGGCCAGCTCTTGTTGTACCATGTCGCAGTACACGCAGCGGCCGCGATAATTATAAAACTCCAGCGAACCGGTCATCTCTTCCCAAACGTTGATGGGCACGATGGGCGTGACGATCAATTGGCTGTGTGTATGTTCCAGCGAGGCCCCGGCCGCCGCGCCCACGTTTTTAAATATCATGCCGTACACCAACCGCTGATCTTTCTTCAGATCGACCAGCCGGTCGCGATATACCCAAAACACTTCGCGGAGTTGCTCTTCCGGCAGTTCGGAGGTGCTTATCAGATGTTTCGGCGATTCGATTATCACCTCGTGCGCGCCGACGCCGTTGATCATGTCGTATATTCCTTCGCCGCGCTTGTTCAACTGCCCTTCGATTTCCAGGGCGGGAAATTTATTGGGAACCACGCGCACGCGCCAGCCTTCGCTGTTCCGCTGCGTGCCCGGCCGGCGATAAGCGATGATCTCGCCGGGCGTCTTGTCTTCGTTGCCTTCGCAGAAGGGGCAAAAACGGCCACGCTGGCGCCGCGGCGTGGTGTCGAAATCGTGCGGACGCCGCGCGCGGCTGGTGGCAATAATCACCCAGCGGCCGACAATCGGATCTTTTCGCAGGTCAGGCATGTAAGGGAATAAGGATTAGGGGATAGGGAATAGGAGGAATGACGAAACACAAATGTCTAATGACAAATAAAAGTTTTGTCATTCGGATTTAGTCATTCTTTCGTCATTTGTCCTTCGTCATTAGACATTTTCTTGTTTTCACGCTTGCCACATAATTAATTCGTAATCCGGCGAAGGTACGCTGGTTTCGATTGCGCCTTCATGCGGAATGCGCTCGACGGGCTGTGCGCCGCTGAGCAGTTCCGCGTAGAACTGGATGCGATCGTCGGTTTTCAATGCCAGGCCGCTAAAAGGAAGGGCCAGTTCCAAAAGCGAATCGGCGGCCGCTTCCATTCCCGGCTCGGTTACCGGCTCCTCGTTATGCGACAACTCAAGCACGGGTTTTTTGTGCGAGGGGTTTTTCACCGTCAGGACAAAACCGTCGGGATTGAGAAATCGCACGCGCAAGGCGTCGATTTTTGTCAACTGTTCGCGGAAAGGGCCGCCCCGGGAATCGAACCTGAGCAGCAACCGCTCCAGATCGAATCCGAAGTACAAATCGGAAATCAGCCCGGCCGCGACCATGTTCATCACTCCGCGCGAGCCGCCGCGGACGTAATGCCCGGCGTTGATCCATTCGAAATACGTTCGCCGCCCGTCCACTTTTACCCGCAACAAACCGGTGGGATCGGAATATATCCGCCGGTGGCGTTGTCCTTGGCTGATGGGTTTGGCCAGTTCGGCGGGCGGCGCTTCGTCGAGCGCAAGGTAGACGTTTTGCAAGTGTTTGCGGAACAAACGGTCGAACAGTCCCTCTTGCGCGGAAGTATGCGAGTCGCCAAACCACCAAAACCAATCGCTGCCTTCGGCGATATAAAGTTCTTCCCATGCCTGGGCGATTTTTTCGGGAGGCTCGCTTTTTTTCGCGGTCGCGTCCACAAGATGCCGCCGCGTTTCAAACAGCAGATCCCAGGCGCTGTTACATTCGGGATGACCGATCCAGATGCCGAAGTTATGCTGGATCCAACTGCCCGAAAACAAGTTGCCGAGTTTATCGCCGGCCGGATAGCGGGCAAGGTAATCGCCCACGCGAACCGGCTTGATGCGCGGATGCCGCACCACGCGCCGATACAACTCGCGCAAAAACTCCAGGCCGCTGTTGGGATAATACTCCCAGCAATTCTCGCCGTCGAGGATAATGTTCACCATCGAGGGCCGATGTCCAGCGTTCCTGCTCGTGGCGTTGCCGATGGCCTCGATCTTTCCGATAAAATCGTCGGCGGCCTGATCCGGCGCATAGCGCTGGTACTGGAAACCGATCTGATCGCTCATGGCGTGATCGCGGAACACGATTTGCAGCGGCTTGCTTTGTTCCTCCACCCGCCACGGCCGATAAAGCATTTCCGGATTGCGAAGATAACCGTTATTGTCGCGCGAGACCCAACCGTCGGTCGCCGAGGCAAGGATCTCTTCGTCGGTGGCGATCCATTGAATGCCGGCGTCGGCCAAGGCCGGAATCATGGCCTGGCAAACCGATCCCTCCGAGGGCCACAAGCCCCGCGGTTTTCGGCCGAAAAGCTTTTCGTGCAGCTCGATCGCGCGGCGGATCTGTTCCTTTCCGTCTTCGGGGTAACCGTCCGGGTGCTTGGGCAACGCGACGTTCGGCATCGCCCGCCGCGCCAGGCGCTTGTCCCACAACAAGGGCAAAATCGGATGATAAAAGGGCGAAGTCGTCAATTCCACCTGGCCGCGGTCCTGCAATTCGCGGTGCAAAGGAATCACCTGCTTGAGAATATCCATCTGCTTATTCAAGAGCCAGGCCTTTTCCTGTTCCGTCCAATGTCGGCCTTTCTTGCGAAATTCGGCCAATTCGGCGTCCAATTCAAAGGCTAGCGGATGGATCCAGGCCAGGTTCGACCAGCATTGCAGGTCGATAATGTCTTTTTTGTTGAAACGTTTCCGGGCGTGATCGGCCGAGTCGATCGAGAGTCCGCGTTTTTTATACAGGTCGAAATACCGTTGGTACGGGCGAATCATGTGGTCCGGATGGACCATGAAGAAATTGTCCATCAGGTAGATCATATCGGACTCGCCGAGTCCGTCGGCCGGCAGTCGCGAAATCCGCAAATGTTCGTCCTGATGCCCGTTCTCGGTGTAGGCTAAAAGCTGCTTGAGCAAACTGGGCACCAGATTTATCGTGGCATGAAGTTCGGGCGTTTCGCCAAGCAGCATGGCCATGCCCCAGTAATCCTTGGTGCCGTGCAAGCGAACCCAGGGCATGAGGTTCTCGCCGGACAGGTCGTCGGGATAATACGGCTGATGCTGATGCCAAAAAAAGGCTAACGCGACTTCGTGCATTGCTGTCCTTTTAGATTCCTTTCCTTGGCCCCGCGCTCACGCGCAGGAGCACTGCTGCTCAACGCTCCGCGTTAGTCGCATTCCCCTCCTGAATGTGGGAACGAGGTTTGAAATCGCTTGCGTTCCCGCGCTAGAGCGTGGGAACGAGGTATGAAATCTATTTATGTCGTCGCCTGTCGGAACCGGGCAACGGTCGTCTTATATAATTCAACATATTGTTTCGCACTGTGGTTCCACGACCAATCCTGCTTCATGCCCGTGGTTATCAAGCGGTTCCAGACCTCGGGTTTTCGATATACGTCGCAGGCCTGGCGCAGGGTCTCGCTAAAGGCCAACGAACTGTATTCCTGGAAACTGAAACCGTTGGCCTGCCCGGAGGCGAAGGTTTGCTCGTCGTAGCCCACGATAGTGTCGGTCAGGCCGCCCGTGGCGCGAACCACCGGCACAGTGCCGTAACGCAGACTGTAAAGCTGATTCAGCCCGCAAGGCTCGAACCGGCTGGGCATGAGGAACATATCTGCCCCGGCCTCGATGCGATGTGCAAGCGGATTGGAAAATTCCAATCGCACGGCCGCCTTTTGCGGAAATCGCTGCGAGAGATTTTCCAAAAGTTTGTGATACTTGGGCTGGCCCGTGCCCAAAATAGCCCATTGCACGTCCGTGCTCTGCAACCAGCGCTGCATCACGTCGGTGATCAGGTCAAGGCCCTTTTGATCGGTAAGCCGGCCCACCAGCCCGATCAGCGGCACTTCCGGCTCCAGCGGCAACCCCAGTTCCTTTTGCAGCGCCGCTTTGCACAGCGGTTTGCCCCGGGTAAACGAGTTAGCATCGTAATTTGCCGCCAAGTGCTTGTCGGCGGCAGGATTCCACTCGTTCGGGTCGATGCCGTTAAGAATGCCCGAAAGCACGTCGCGCCGATATTGCAGCACGCCTTCCAAACCGCATCCCAGTGGACTGCTCTGGATTTCCAGGGCATAACGCGGACTGACCGTGCTGATCGAGTCGGCGAACACCATGCCCGTCTTCAAATTATTCAATTTTCCATGGAATTCCATTTGGTGCCAATTGAAATACTTCCAATCCAGTCCGGTCAACAACATGTCCCAATGCCAAAACTGACCTTGGTACGATATGTTGTGGACCGTGAACAAACTGGCGATCTGCCGGTAGCGCGGGAGATTGTGATATTCAATCTTCAAGAAGGCGGGAATCAGTCCGGTCTGCCAGTCGTTGGCATGGATCACGTCCACGTCAAGATCGAGCAATCGCACGGCCTCCAACACGGCCCGGCTGAAAAACACAAAACGCTCGCAGTTGTCGTTGTAGTCCTTGCCGTCGACGCTGTAGAGCTGGTCGCGGTCGTAATACTGATCCTGGCGCACGAGATACACGGGCACGTCCGTGCCCGGCAACGTGCTGCGCAACAAATGGCCGGCCACGGTCTTGCTGCCCATGGGAACGACAAAATCGATCCCCAGCGATTCGATGGGCTGCTTGCAATATCGCGTTTGGCGATACGCCGGAAGTATAACCGCGGGTCGATGCCCGAGCTTGGCCAACTCTGCCGGTAGGGCTCCACACACATCGGCCAGTCCGCCCGTCTTGGCAAACGGCACCGCTTCACTAGTTGCCAGCAAGATATTCACGAGTATTCTCTCCGAAGCGAAATAGGCAGTTTAAATTATGTATCATGCAGTTTTAGTGCAACAGGCGGGAATTACGAAATCGTTAAATTTTTCTGCCAGGAACGATTTCCCCTCATATATACCATACAATGTATTTTGCCCATATTCTCATAAAAATAGGCGCAAGACTTTCCCCCTCTTGCCTTATCGTTACCATCGGAACGCAAAGTCAAGGGGTTGAGTTTTTTCGAGCCTAAGTCAGGCAGGATAGCCTGTTTTTACCACCCCCCTATCGAAGTTATTGATGGAAACGATTATTACGAGGGACTAAGGTGTGCGGGGCGAGGGACTAGTGGATGTTGAATGTCGAAAATGAATATAAGTTAATCTATTGAAACCGCTTGCGGTTTCGCAGGTAGTGCAGTTGTATTTAATACCCATCACTAATAATTCTGCATTCTGAATTCATCCTTCATCATTCATCCTTACTCTTTAGGCGGCTCTATGCCAAAATCGCGGATTGTAAGCAGACTGGAAAACTTGTAGCCTTTTTTGGCGAACGCCTCGGCCCCGCCTTCCATGCGGTCGATGATGGCGATAATCCGCTCGACTTTAAGCCCAAAGGCCTCGACTCGCTCGATGGCCTCCAGCGACGATCCGCCGGTGGTGACAACGTCCTCGACAATGGCCACGCCGTCGCCGCGCTTGACGGGCCCTTCGACATATTGATTCGTGCCATGGCCCTTGGCCTGCTTTCGCACCAAGAATCCGACAATCGGCGTGCAGCGCACGGCCGACATCACGACCACCGAAGACGTGATCGGATCGGCCCCGATCGACATCCCGCCGATGGCCTTGGGCATCCCTTCCGCGGCCAAAAGGTCTAAAATCCCCTCGGCCACCCATTTCGCCCCATAAGGATCGAGCGTAACCTGCTTGCCGTCGAGATAATAAGTGGCCTTCTTTCCCGAGGCCAAAGTAAAATCCCCAAACCGCAATGCCTTTGCGCGAACCAGTGATATCAACTCTGTTTTGTCATACATTGGAATTCATCCTTCATTGAAAAAACTGTAATAGACTTAGTGCGAGCCGCAATTCGTTTTAGTGTGCAATCGTCTCAATATTTCGAGGCTTTTTCAGCGAAAATACTCTACAGACAAACTTGATACGCTCTAATGTATAACAATCCGAAGGAGTTTGGAAAAGGGGACAGAGAAAGGCCCCGGTCACTTCGATTGGCAATAACCTGGTTAGTTATTGGTGCAGAATTTTTAACCAGAAAGTGTTCACGTCGAGCATCTACAACTCCAAGAGATTGCGTAATTCAGTCTCTAGGATAGCCATTTCCGCATCTGTTATTCTACCTATCACTCGTTCAATGCGATTTTTGTCGATCACTCGAACTTGATGCGTTAGTACGACTGAGTTACATTCAAGCCCATTAGTAGTTGATGGGGATATAATAAAAGAGCCAACAAACCGAGATGCTATAAGTCTAGATGTAAGAGGTATTATAATCGCTGTAGAAAGATTCTCGGTGGCACGATCATCTTGAATTATGATAGCAGGACGAACTCCGAATTGTTCCCTCCCAGACGGTCCAGCGGGCGGCGGCAATTGAACTCGCACTACATCTCCTCTGTTCATCCCCTCTACTCCACGAAATCGCGCTCCAGCTTTTCCAATGCTTGATCGCTTGCCGCATCCCAAGCCGCAATTTCTTCACGTAATTGCGGATCGACAACATTAATTGGATGATTTCTGTTTGGCCGTGCTGTTTGTGAATTACCACTAATTAAATGTTTTATTTTTGAAAATGGAACAAGGAGAGTGACCGCCACATTCCTCTTAACCGGCGGAATCGCTTGACCAGGAGACGTAACCACATGTTTCTTATGTTCTCGCGAAAGTAATTTATTCATCTGATTTTCCCTCTTCTGCATCGCTTTGAATTCCCTGTATCGCCAATAATCTCCGGGACATTAAAAGGGTTTCGTTAGCCAATAATTCACAGTGATAAAGTCCAGGGCTAGGCAAAGGAATCTGTATAAACGTTGCCCCTTCAATAACCATCAATGGGTCTTCAATGTTAATAGATAAAAGCGGTTTCGCGCGAAATATTATACCGTCATTTTCATTATTACTATTGGCAATGCCACAGCTAGCGTCCACTATGCGCAACTGTAGTTCTGTCGGCCCTATTCCATCAGTAATTGCGAAATACACCCAAAAATGTAGTACTGCTGGAAATTCATCGGCCGCAAATGTACTAAATGTTCCAAGTATGGTATGCTTCCCTGTGGCGACATCACGATGTATGCCGTCACAAAGGACCATTGCTAAGCAATAAGGTTCTGACATCCCAATTCTGTATTTTGACCTATAGAAGGGGATTAATATTTTTATTGTAGAAACTACTCTATCAGGTTTCGGCAATATACGAAATTACGAAGAGTTCTTCCTTTTATATATTATGCCGATTCCATCAGCATAGCAACAACCTCCGCAAAATAGGGGGTCAATCCCAATCATGGGGCAATGGCAATTATGTTGAATTTACCGGGCACCCCCTGTTTGAGGACATAATTTGTGAAATTGTAATCAGTTATTTATCAATTTTCTTGTTCTTCAGCTTGCAACAGCAGGGTGAAATCGCTGGTTGAAAATAAATTCACGGACGATTGGGCCGCCAAGGGATTTTCGCGGAACGTATATTCGAGGTCGCAGCCGGCAGGGCATTCGCTTAAGCTGGAAATCGACGCAAATACGCCCTTGGCCTTTGCGCCGTCGAAAAGCAGCGTTCCGGCGGCTGCGCCTAAAAATGCGGCGTTGTTCCAAGTGCCCTTGCAGTTTCGGATCGCGGTCCAAGGCGGATTCGACACGCCGCTCCAGGTGAGCAGATGTTTTGTGACCGGAATGCGGACCGTGCCTTGTGCTCCGCTGGGAAACGCGACTTGGGTATTGCCGGGCAGATATAAATTTCCGCCCGGGATGGTCAGCGTGTCATAAGTCAATTCGGTGGAGTAGATAAACGTGCTTTGTGAAGCAATGCTTGCCACGACGCTGAGCGTCGAAGATGCAGTCTGTTTTTCATAACTTACCGTCACTTTCGCGAAGCCTTGATACGAATTCAAGCCGCCGGCAAGATCGCCCAAGTCTTGAATCTCCAAATCGTCGGCGAGCGGTTCGACCTTGACCTTTATCGCCAAAACGCTCGACGCGCCCGGATAGGCGACCGGATCGCTGATGCCCGATTGATATTCCGTGCCCAGAATTTCCTGGACGAACGAATTTCGGTCGGCCCATGCACAAATAAACAGCCGCGTGGCGGTCATGCCGCCGGCATCGTATTTTTCGACAGGGGAAGCGATAAGTTCTTTGTATGCGACTGTCATAATAGGGGTCAGAGGTCAGGGGTCAGATACAGGAATACATATTGTAAAGCCGCGACCAGTGGTCGCGCCATGTCATTACTTCATCAACCTATAGCCTACAGTCTCCAGCCTACGGCCTATTGCCTATGTTCAAACGCCCGAGGCCAGATAAACCGTGCAAATGAAATCCATGATGAATTGCCAGACGCCGTCGTCGGTTTGGTTTTCCGAGTTGTTTCCGCGCTGGATATTGAGCACTTTATCGCTGCCGGAAAGATCGAAGGCCGTTCGATCGAAGACCTTTTTGATTTGATGCGCGATTTCCGCCCCGGCGTCGTAATTATCGTGGAAAACTTGTATCCGCAGTCCGACGGCGTCGATGGCCGAGCCGTCGCTGTGGTAAGTTTCCGGTTTATCGCTTTCCTTGGAGATAACGGCGAAAGGGCGCGTGGGATCGAAACTCAATCCCGTGTACACCCGGGTTGCCGGCAGCAGGCCGTTGAGCGTCGAGTCCGCGGCCCAACGTTGGTGAATCACCTGAGCAAGGTTCATGGTAGGTTATAGGTTTGAGGTGATAGGTTATTTGTTAAACTTTCACGGCCTCGATGGTTTGCAGTTCTCCGAGCCGGGCGGCGCCGGTTACGGCGGTGATTTGAAAAACCGTTCCATCGGCGCCGCGGATGCGATGGGTATGATCGAGCATCAAATCATCTTGCAAAAATATCCGGTAAGTAGACGTTGCACGCTGGGCTGAATGCTCGACGTCCACTTTGACTTCCAGGGACTGGATCCTCGCTCGAACGCCCGTTCGCCATATCCGCCAAGTCGGTTCGGCCGCGCCGGCGTCGCTTTTGGCATATTCGGCCTTAAGAATGGCGACCGTATCGTCCAGGCCGTAAGCTATGGATAATTCCCGCGTGGAACATTTCCAGCGGGTGCGGAGCATAATCAGTTCCAGCTCGAGGATCGTCCATCGCCGTCCGTCTCTATCGAGAATCATATCGCCAATACTGGGCGGGGCTTCCAGTTCGGCTGCGGGCAAGTGCCAATCGACGTCGGCTGCAACGCATTGCCCGTCGCTATTGACGTATCGCCGGGATTCGTCGCGGTTTTTGGCGGCGAACTCGCCGAATTGCGTTGTGCGCCTAAGGGCATGAAGGACCACCGTCCCCGCTTCACCCGACGCGGCCCCGCGACGCAAGAGCGTCACGGCTTCCGTATTGTCGGCAACCCGGCTGAAATCGGCGCTAGGATCGAAGTTGGCAGACATGGTGCATCCTTTTATGAAATTCCTTGCGACCGCACTTCAATCGGCGCTTGGGCGGCCAATTGAGCATCGCACCAGTCAGCGGTTTGTTGCAACTGTTTCAGGTAATCGCCCCAATCGACTTTTTGACCGTCGATGTTGTACGACGGCTTTGGTTCAGCGGTTATTTCCGCGATTCGGGCGAGTGTTTGACTTTTAATCAGGGCAATTTGTTCGATGTCGCCGGGCATAATACTCATCTTTCTTTAAAAAACTCAGTTAGCGGCTTGTAGTTGGAATAATTCCCCTACCCTCACCCTGTCCCTCTCCCAAAGGGAGAGGGGAGGTTTTGTTAAAAAAACCTCAGATTAGGTTGATTCGGTAGCGGACCAGAATGATCTGGCCCGCAAGTGGAGTCAGGGCGTATTCGATCAAGTACTTTCGATCAGCCACTGCAAAAGCGGGATGGACGGATATGTCCAGCACGTGCCGGAAGTTATAACCGATGGCATCCACGGTCCACGTCGCATCGGTCTGCAGACTGTTGAAAACAACCTGATACACCGGCAGCGTGATTTGCGAGTGCCCGTACACCGGGGTCCGGCCGTCAGGATCCTGTTCGTCGAGCAAATACACGGAATAACGTATCGTGGCGATATCCGCCTGGGCGATATTCACGCCGGCGGCGCCTACGATCCGGGCCATCAGGGTCGCCGATCCGTTCTTGAATGCCGTGCCATAAATATCCATTGCTTCAGCCATGATTCAGTTCCCGGTTTTCAGTTTACAGTTCCATGTTCTTAGTTCCGCATTTTGCGTTTTTAATTCATCCTTCATATTTCATCCCTCATCCTTTCGCCTCCCCCGCCGTGGCGCCGGTGTGAAAAATGCGGCCCTTTACGGCGCCGGCGATAAATATCGCCGCGCGATCGGTTCCGAATATCACCATCTTTATCGGTCCGGCCAAGGCGGCGGATCGGAAAGATCGCGAGGCAAACGTTTTTGTTTTAAAAGTGCGTTTCATGAGACGGTTTACAGTTCACAGTTTACGGTTTACAGTTTTTTTGTCACCGCCCACCGCCCACTGTCCACTCTTTTGCCTCTTTCCCCTTCATTGATATATAACGTCGGTTCGATTTCCGCTGACGTCGGCATGGACCACAACGCGATCATTTTGATCGTCAAGGCCGCGGAACGTTTCCGTTCCGCTGCCCGCGCCGGAAACCTTGCCGGCCAACACGGCGGCAATTATCCGCAATGCCTGCCTGAGCGTCTTGCCGTCGACGGCGTTGGCAAGATCCAACAAAGCGGCGGCGATTGCATCGCGCTCGGCCGACTCAAGCGTCATGGCCGAACCGACGGCGGCCGGTTCATTGGGAATCTTGTCGGTCTTGGTTTTTACCTGTGAAAGGGCTGCGTCCAGATTGCTCAAACGCGAGTCGCCCAGGGCAGTCAGTCCCGATCCGGCAGTCCCGATCTGTGTGGCAATGCCGGAAATCGCGCTTCGGTCGGATGAAGTGAAGTCCACGGCCGTTGTATCCACCAATTGCGTTGTGGCAATGTAGCGGCGAAGTTTAGAATTTACCGTGGCCGTTATTTCCCAATAAAGGTTTTCCAAGGCGTCCGTCGAAGTGTTGGTATATGTGGCCGTGTATTTGCCGGTCGAAGGTTTCGTCCATGATGATAGCCTGCTCGACCGATCCGTCCCCGCGTTATTCACCAGCACGACGGTCGGATTAGCGCTACTGTCAATGTCCTTTGCCGCTCCGGTTTCGTCGGAAATGGCAATGGTAATTTGAACCGTGTTGGACGACGT
>JBEKGL010000040.1:0-14345 GCA_050012815.1 Thermoguttaceae bacterium | reverse complement strand
TCCCGATACACATATTCGCCGCCCAAGGGATCGACAAGTTTGGCGTCGAGCAAAAACTCGGCGGCCTCGCGGCAAACGGCCGGCGGCACGTGCAGTTGTTGATCCAGATCGTTGAGCAAACGGAGGTTATTCAGCGATGTTTCGCGGGTACGGAAGTACGCCCAGTTGTTGGCCAGGGGCATGATCCGAGCCTTGGTCGGATCGTCGATCCGCACTCGCAATTGGGCCGGACGTTTCGCCTCTTCAAGGCGCAATTGCGGCGTTACCTCGGCCAGAATTGGCGGATGGAACGAGAACACGGTATATTGATCGAACATTCTTCGCCAAGCGCCCAAAGGCGAAACCGAATATCCGTTGGCGTCTGGCGGCGGAAAACCGACGTTCATAAAACCCAGCACGCCCATTTCGCCCGCGTTGCCGACATAACCCACCAGCCATTCGCGCAGGCGGCCCAGCGGCAGGAGCCGTCCGAAACGGAGGTCCGGCGAAGGTCCAAAATCCCTAAGCCCGCCGAATACGCGTTGATTGATCAAAACCAAGTCAAACGCCGCCATATCGCCGGGAATCGGGGCAATTCGCCCGGTGTCGGCCGGGCCGGCGTATTTTCGCAAAAAATTAAAATGGGCCGGCGCGAACGGAGTCATCAGCACGTCCACAACCACTTGCTCGCAATTATCCGGGAGCGAAGTTTTTCGTATGCCGGCCATGATTGGGTCGATCCGTCCCCAGTTCGCGCGATAGTAATCGGCAAAGCGGTTGTATTCGGCAAGCTCGAAACGCGTTACCAGCTCTACGGCCTCGTCCGGCACGGGCAAAAACGCCCCGCGCCGTCCGCGAAGACTGTCGTACACGTCGCCGCCGTCAAGGATCACTCGGCTGCCGTCGGGCAACGGACCGAAGCCGATTGGCAGGAAACTCCCATCGACTAGTTCCTTGACGGTCGCCCCGGGTTTGCCTTCGCCGGCCGCCGCAAGCTTGGCAAGTTGGACCAACTCGATATCGGCCATGGCCTGCAATCGCCGGGCCATTTCCACCCTATAATGCGGACTGGTAATATTTCGGAAAAAGGCGTCGGACATGTACAGCCAAATGGTATCGTTGCGCGTAAGCGGCATCAGTTTGCGGGCCTGGCGAAATTCCTCGGTTTTTCCCAATGCGCCTTCGCCCGATCCGGCGGCGTAAAAACGCTCCACGAGTTTTTTCGACGTGCTGAAGAAATGATAATCGCCTTCGACCGCATAATACGACCGCACCGTGCCGTCGGGCGAGGACAGATACGAAACTTCATGATCGCCGATTTTGATTTTCTGCTCGGTTACACCGCCGGCTTTGACTCGCTCGGAGCGTTGGGCGGTGAAATTCGCGCCGAGAATGGTGCTGTTGCGGGCCTCGAATAAAAAGCCGTACGCCGCCCCCTCGCGGAAAAACATATCCGTACCGATAATCGCCACGTCGGCAACAACCGTCGGGCCCAGCATCCGGGAAAGAACGGTCTGCTTGAGCACGAGCTGCTTTTCCATGCGCTGGCGCATCTGGTGATCCAAGCCGCGCAGGGCGATAAGGTTCTGAGCATCGCCGCCCCACTTGTCCAGCGTGTCTTGCAGCCACAGGAAATTGTTGAAACTGCCGAAACGAAGATAAAAACACTCGGCCGGCACGTGCAACGACATCGGCTCGATTTTCACCTCTCCGGCCGGTTCCGGGAACGTCAACGCCGGCGGTTCGATCGGGGCGGGCAAGGGCTGATCGGCCGGCATGTCCAAGTTGTTCAATCCCAGTATGCGATCCTGCTGCAAGGCCGTGCGGATCTGTTCCGTGCCCAAATTCAGCCCTATTTCCTTGTGCAATTCGGAGTAAGGCGATTTTGTCTGTTTGTCCGCGGGCAAGCGGAGATTGAGTTTTGTCGCAAGAGTCGTGGTCAGATAGTTTTCCACAAGCGGCGGATAGTCGGGCTTTTGTTCGAGCAATTGCGGAGCGTGGGCGTATCGACGCCACCATTCGTTGAGCAATCGCTGAAACACCGCCGGCGTCGCCTGCCTGGGCATGATGTTTATGGGAATAGGCTGACGGGCCTGGAGCGTGACACGTAACGGTTCAACGCCTCGGAACAGAAAAAAAATCGTGGTCCGCGGCGGGCGATCCATGATTCCGCGCAACAATCCGCCCACTTGTTCTCGAACCGGACCGCCCCGGGTAAGAGGCGTGTCGCTGTCGAGCACTTCTTTCATGACTTTGCCAAAGGCGGGTGTTTCAATTGCCGGATATAGCACCCGGCCGTCGGGTTCGGTCAGTGCCAGGCCTTCGGCGCCCAAGGGCTGCGGCAGCATTGTTTCGGGCAAATCGACGGTGATCCGGCCAACGCCGTAGGGTTTGCCCATAAAGGCCTCCACTTCCACTTGTTGGGCAAACGCAAGTGAAGACAATACGCTTATCGCAATGGCAGTATTTAAAGCCTGCAAACTTCGCAAAGCCCACGAGTTACGATCCCTGGGTTGGGAGATTTTGAAATTTTTCCGATTACAATAATTACTGATAATGTATTTCATGGCGCATTCTTTCCTGCCGTTTTGGAGTCGATTGGTTTGGTGGGAATCAAGTTTTCCTGGGGATATTTTTCCAAACCGGGTTCCACGCCACGCGCCCTAAGCGCATGGGCGATGTTGTTTTTGTAACTTTTGGGAACGCTGTCCAAAGCGGCTTTTAGCGCTTCAAGCGAAGACTGGCCGGGTATGCGCTGAAGCGCGCAACGCGCGTCGTCGAGCAATTCCCTACTCTTAAGCACAGCCGTGATGGGAGCAACGCTGGAATCACCGCCGATTTCCGAGAGCATCCAGAGCACTTCGCGGCGGAAGGCATCGGGCCAGTCGTCGGTCAACAGCGCCTGGAGATTATCCAAAATGGCCTTGCGTTGGTCTTCCGCGTCGATCCGGCCGAAATCATGCACGATTTGCCAAAGAGCCCTTTTTGCGGCCCGAGCCACTTCCAAGTCGCTGTCGCCGGAGGTCGTCACGGCGGCCAAGGGCTTAATGGCGTCCGCACCCACTTTTGAAGCGCTGAGCCAACCTTCCGACCGGACTTTATCGCTTTTGTCCTTGATCTTGGTAATCAAGTTATCGACGGTAAATTCCTCGGATGGCATGGCGGATGATTCCTAAAATACTTGTGCGGATGCTTCCTTACATATAATACGGAAAACGTTGCGGCCTGTTCATCAGACGGCGGGCTTGTTCATCGCCGATAATCTCGAATTTATCATTATCCCAATGGAGTTTTCGCCCCAAAATAAATGAGAGGTTGCCCAGGATGCACAAATTTGCCACGCCCACGCCGACCTCGACGTTCATAATCGTTTTTGCCCCGGTCCTTATGCCGTTGAGCCAATCTTCAATATGGCCGGGACTTTTCACGATTTCGACGCCCGGGGACGGCGCTTTCCACTCGCGGATCTTTCGCTCGGCCCAGATTCCCATGTCTCCGCCCCAGGCAACGGCTTCTCCATTTTCACCGTGATATGTCGCCCCGCAACCCGGCTGATCGATCGCCGCTTCCTCGGGCCTTCGCTCCTCGGGTTCGACCGGCTTGCCGGGCTGATTCCAGGTTAGCACCCAATCGGGATTCTTGAAAGTATAGGTCACTTTCATTTCCACGGCCGTATCCCAAAGCCCCTTGGTGGGTGCGATGCCAACGGCTTCCACAGTGTCCGGACCGGTTCCGTCCGCGTCCATCCACCACATCGCGCAGTTCATCACGTGTGCGCCCGGATGGCATATCCGTCCGCCTCCGGATTCCATCATCCAACGAAACTCGCCGTTGGAAAAACGCGGATTGTACGACTGCCTGCGCAGCGGACCGAGCCAAAGGTCCCAATCCAACTCCGACGGCGGTTCTTCGTCGGGCTCGGGTTTGTCGTCGACCTGACCGAGATTGCTCCAACAGGTCGCTTTCGTCACCTTGCCGATCGCGCCGTCGGCCAGATAACGCCGCATCAAATACGCCTCGGCTTGCGAGCGGCCTTGGGCGCCGATCTGCGTGACGATTTTGGCCTTGCGCGCGGCTTCGATCATGGCCTTGCCTTCCTCGATGGTCGAACAGGCCGGGCTTTCGCAGTAGATGTGCTTGCCGCACTGGGCAGCTTGCACGAATTGCACGCCGTGCCAATGGTCGGGCGTGGCAATGATTACGGCATCGATGTCTTTGAGCTGCAAGATATAACGATAGTCGCGATATGCCGCAATTTTGGGGCCGGAGATTTGTAGGGCTTTTTCCAAGCGTTTTTCGTCCACGTCGCAAACGGCGGCGACGTTCACCTCTCCCTTGCCCATCCGATCGACCATATTAACAAGATGATTTGTTCCCCTCTCTCCCAGGCCTATCAACGCAATGGTCGGCCGTTGGTTTGCGCCCGGCCTTGCTTGTGCGGCCAATACCGTCGAAGGAATCAAATACGGCAACGCAAGGGCGCTTCCGGCCACCGCGCCGGCGGTCTTCAAAAAAGTACGCCTAGTCACTTCCCGATTGCGGTCGTTCATTTGCCGGGTATCTCGAACAGGAAATGTCATGGGGTGGGATAATGATGGGAGAATATCAAGCGCCGGTTAAACAGTACTGTTATCATCTTATTTTGTTTATTAATCAATATAGCGCATCCGGCGGAGCATTGGTTTTAATGATTTGTGCAAGACGCCGTTTTAATTCCTGCTTCATTCGTAGATGCAAAACCCAACGTTTAAAAATTCCAGCACTGGCCATTTGAGCAGTATATTGGATTTCCACTTCTTGTTTGATTTTTAGGCGGAGCGATTTCAACTTCGGGTGCAAGCCTTTTAAGGCTCGTTTATGTCCATCGGATAGAAAGCGAAAATCGGACATCTTTCCCCCACACAAAATCTACAAGGATAAACGACTCGCCGGATCAACAATCCGTGAACCTTGGAAAAATCACAACCCCGTGTTTTTATTATAAATGTCACCACTTTGATTAAACAGGATCTTCATCCTAGTCATGATGGGGTTTTGGGGAATAATTGACAATAAAATTGGTAATAAATCGAAATGTCAGATAAATACATTTAATATGGGCAATATGCGTAGTTTGTATAGAATTACTTTTGCCTATCCAGGGAATAAGGGTCGATTGAATAAACTTCCTATTCGTTACAATCCGACATAATCACAAATAGCCCAGATTGGTTTTTTACCTGCTTATTCTACAAACATGATAACTAAAAAAGACCGATGCCATTGGAAAACTAGACTTCCATGGCATTGGGCTTAGGAAACTATTTCGTGCCTCGGCTTTCGATTCTCATTCCGGTTTTAAACAAGCTTAAAAAGCTGGAAGATACCCTTGTTTCCATTTTGGAAAACCGCCCAGCTAGTTGCCAGATCGTTGTTGTGCTAAACGAGCCTTATGCCGATCCTTACCAATTACGCGGCGAAGTGTGCTTTGTCGAAGCTGCGCCGGATTCCGATCTTATAGAGAGTATAAATTTCGGTCTTGCAAATTGCCGCGCGCCCATAGTTCATATCCTGACTTGCGGAATGGAAGTGAGTCCGGGCTGGACCGATGCGGTTCTGCCTCATTTTGCGAACCCCGAGGTTGCCGCGGTAGCGCCCTTGGTGCTTCAACGGCGAGATCGAACGAAAGTCGTATCGGCGGGCGTGGGTTATCGGGCGGGTGGATCGGCCAGGCGTTTGGGCTTTGGCAAGTCGCCGGCCGACGCCCTGCTCGATAAGGAGCGTTTATCCGGCGCCGATATCCTGGCCGCGTTTTATCGCCGCTCGGCATGGGATGCCGTATGCGGATTGAATCCAGCCGTCGAAGGCCATCTTTCCGGCGTCGATTTGGCCTTGGCCCTGCATTTCGCCAACTTCCGATGCGCGAGCGAGCCTGAGTGCAAGATGTATGCGGATCCGGAAGACGCCCTCTGCGCGGGCCGGCTGGGCATGGGCCGTGCCGCCGAACGTCTTTTTTGGACCTGGGCGTCCAGAATGGGATGGCTGCGAGCCCTGTCCGGACACGCGGCGCTGCTGACGGCGGAATGTTTGCAAAGCCTGGTTCGGCCGTCCACGTTCCTGCATTTATTCGGCCGCGCCTGGGAGGCATTGCGGTTTCCAATGCGCAAACAAGGAGCGAGAACGGCCATCAGACCGTATTCCGGCGCACCACACACAATTGCCCCGCCCCACTTTGCCGCAAAGCAACGCCGCCGATCGGCTACTTATGCGGATAAGTAATTACCAGGATTTCTTCTTCGGGCATGGCAGCGATCTTTCGCGCCAAGTCGTCGTACAGGTGATCGTCGTCGGCTTGCAAATTTTTAGTGTTTTTGTTTTCCGCTTTGCCGGCCTTTTGCGTCTGCGGCAACAGTGCCAGGAATTGCTCCCTGGGTTTCAACTCGGCAGACTTGCCTGAGCGAATGTTTTTGACGTGTATCACGATTTTTTCACTTTCGATCCACTGTAGATTTCGTTTTCCCAAGGTTGCGCCGGTGCTGATCTGCATACCGTCGAAAAAACACGATTCCGGGGGTTTCACGAACGGCCCTTCGCAGGTCACCTCCACGTCGAAGTAGCCTTTGGCGTCCACCGCCCGAAGAGCGGCCATTCCCATTCTTGCTCCAAACGTCAACATGGGGCCCAGATGACCATGCAACTGCACCGCGTATTTCAGCCAGGCCGGGTCTGTTCCTTGTTGGTGGTAATGCGGTTGGGGCAGGTTTTCGATTTTATCCTGGGAAAAACCAATTGTCGAAAAACCGCACAGGCAAAACAACGCAATTGATCGCAACATTTTTAAATCTCCTTCCGCAAATTGTCGTATTGTGTTATTCGGGTACTTGGACCATTTCCTTCCCGTCAATCGTGCCCAGACCGGTAAATAGATCCATGTCGATCGAGGTGCTCATAAAATGGACCGCCCCGTCGCAAAATAAAAAGTTTATTCCTTGTGCATGGTAGCCGCCCCAGCCGCGACGGCAGGGTAGACTATTGCCCTTGCCGCCCTCGTCATCGGCTTTTTGATAATCGCCGTATAAAGTTCGTGCCTGTGGAGTGGCCGATGACAGGCTGTAAAAAGAGTAAGAGTATGCCCAAAGCGTGCGATATTCCGGGCAGGTGCGGGTAGTCGATTCGCCGGCCATTATAGTATTTGAACTGCCGTCGCGGATGTTTTTGAACTTTTCCGCAGTGAAACCCAATATGCCGACGGTGTGGATCGGTCCTCGCCACTCCTTGGGAAAGCTGATGAAATCCCCGTTGTCAAGGAATTTCAAACCGTCGCTGCGGCCCGCCATGGCGCGATACGAGCCCGGCATATAGGGCACATTCAAGGAATAGTCCGCCGCCGGTCCCAAGGCGGGAACGACCAGTTTGTCCGCGGCTTGGTCCGAAGGACACGCATATTCCACTATAAACGATTCTCGCACTTGCCGATTCACCAGGGCTTCGTTGGGGGCATGTATAACATAAGCCTGCCCAAGTGCCCGGTATTCGAGATAAGGCAAAATGGAGATCATCCAGTTCGCTCGATCGTCCGTCTGGTAGCCTTGACTGCCCGGACAAATGGCGGCGTTGTTCACGTAATTTCCAGCCGGCAAAAAACCCATCGCATCGTGATAGGCATGTATTGCCAATCCAATCTGCTTGAGATTGTTCATGCAGTGCATCCGCCGGGCCGATTCCCTGGACGCCTGAATCGCCGGTAGCAGCAGTCCCGCCAAAACGCCGATTATCGCCATCACGACTAACAGCTCCACGAGCGAGAAACCCGCGCGGGCAGGGCTTGAATCGTTCACGGCTTGGCAATTTCCCGGCTTCATGGCTCTGGACAAATACTGAAATTAATTCTTAATTCGGATAACGCCGTATGTCGCGAAACCCGAAAACCCCAGCAGCAGAATCAGCATTGCACTCGGTTCGGGCGTCGGATACACCGCTTCCGCGCCCGAAATCGGCCCACCCGAGATCGCGGCAATGGTAAGCGTGCATCCCGCGCCAATAGTCAAGGTGTCTTGCACGATGCTATCCGCCGTAACTTGGGCGGAATCGGCGAGTATGGTGTCGCCTTTGCCGGAAATTGCCGCCAGATGATGTTCGCCGCCGTTGATTCTCAGCGTTGCCCCGGAAGCAACAAGAATCTCGCTCGAAGCGTCGATGTTTCCGCCGTTGGAGAGTTTTAACAGCCCCGCTTCAATGTCCGTCGTTCCCGCGTAGGTATTCACCGCGGTCAAGGTTAAATCGGCCGATCCGTATTTTTCAATTCCATTGGCCCCGACAATCGGTTCTGATACGAGGATGTTTCCCGGCTCGGCCAGGAATAGACAGTTCGCGTCGTCAGTATTAAGCGACAGGTCGACGGTTTGCGTGACACTACTGAAATTGGCCACGCGTTTGACTTTTATCGAGTTGCCGGAAAGGGTAAATGCGGCCGCGTCGGGATTGAAGACTATTCCGTAAAAGGACGTGATATTCTGATCGTTGACAGAATTGAGATTCGTGCTGCCGTCGAAGTGCAATTCCCAATTGCTGCTCAGGCTGGGGCCGGACCAGTTGGCGGTTGTGCTCCAGCGAGTGTCGCTCCCTCCGCCGCCGTTCCAAACCGGAGCGGCAACGCTGGATATTGTGGAAAAATAGTCGGCTTTCAACGTCAGCAAGCGATAACCGTCCTGGCCGTTGGCCGATTCTTGATCGATGATGCCGGTTACATCATAACTGCCCACAGGCGCCATGAAGGAGTAAAAACCGGCGTTCAGTCCCAAGTGGATGCCGATAGTTCTGCCCGTATCGTCGGTAAGTTGCAAATCCATGTTCGGTCCCCAAAGCAGCGGATTGGTTAAACGCACTCCGGTCAGTTTTACCAGTGTCGATTGATAATGTTCCGCGCCCGAGTCGCGTGGCGCTGCGGAATTGAAAATGAATGTATCGTCGGCGTGTTTCAGATCGCTGAGCGCTAACGCGGTCGTCGTCGGCAGGCCGTAATTGCTTTTCAAGACGACAATTTCAAAATCATTGGCTGAGTCGGTGCTGTGTTGTTCGTTTACGTTCATCATCCCGTTGTAGTACAATCCACCCACGCTGGTGCGGATTTCCACAAGATCTCCGGCGTGGAGCGTGTAAGAGGCAGTCGAGCCGGTGTAATATATTTGCAACCGATCCAGTTCGGCGTACCACGCCGCGTTGGTGTAATTCTCTTTCGTGGAACGGATCCAAGGCAGGTTGCCGTAGTTCTGGCCCATCCAGCAGGCCGTGCCGCCGGAATCGCTATAAGCGGTGTTCGTATCCGGATCCCATTGCGTGCCGTCGAGATTCACCGCTTGAATGTAGATCTGCGCTTGTCCGCCCAGGTAATAAGGCGTAAATGTGCTGGTGTAGTCGGCCATGGCGTCGAGATAATCCACGGAGTCGTTCAAAACCACGCCGATTAGCCGAAACGGCAATGTCCCGCTGAAATTGCTCACCCAATTTCCCGATCCTTCCGACGTTTCGTTTATTGCTTGATAATCGCTGTGCTCAATGACCGGAATCGTGTTCCAATCGATTGCATAAGAAGTTTGCGAGAGCAAGAAAAATAGCAACGCCCCAATCACACTAATCCGGTGTCCTGAAAATCTCCCCTCCTCCTTTGGGAGAGGGGCCGGGGGTGAGGGGAAGGCACATAAGAAATGCAAATTATTGGAAATAGCGGAAGATAATCGATGCTCTTGTTGTTGATTAGCCGACATGTTAGCCGCTCCTGTTGTAAATTGATAAAATAATACGTATTACGTAATCGTAATACGTAACACGATTATATTCATAGTTGAACCCGATGCAATAGCCGTTTCATGGAAAAAAGAAAAAAATGCCGGCCGCTAAGACAGGTGGCGGGATCGGACTATTGATCGAGAATCAGGCAATTAACGTCGTGGGGCGGTTTGCCTATCCGCTCACACTTCGAGTAGGTCGATTTTTTCTTCGGATATATCGGCGACCTTTTCCAGCGGTCCGTCCGCGCCTCTGCGGCTGCCCGGATAAAACAGTTCCACGGCCGCGTGGAATTGGGCCAGAGAAGGAGGATTCGGAACATCGACCGCTTCGGCGGCGAATTTATCGCGTAGTTCATAAACCTGGTGGCGTCCCAAGGGCCAGCGGACGGTCATGATATCGTTGATTTCGTTGAGCAGTTGATAAACCCGCGCCCGGGTGAGCCCCATGGTTCTTGCCACTTGGCGCACGCTGGTGATCGGACCGCGCACGCCCAGGCGGTTTTCGGCCATGGTTACGATTTGTTGCGGGGCGTCGATGCGGATTTGCTCGAGCAAGGGACTGACGAAATTTTGGAAAATCTCGCCGTTATCGGGCAGGCCGGGTTTTTGCAGCGATTGACTGATCCATTGTTCCACTTGATCGATCAGCCGCGGCGCAACGCGGAGGACAAGATGTTCATGGCCCTCCATGTTGGCCACCAGCGTATGCAGGTTGTAAAACACTTCGAGAATGGCGTGCAGGCGGCGTTTGCCGTGGGTTTTCATGGCTTGAATTTCGGCCAGCGTAAAGCCGATATAGGCCTCAAGCGGCGTGTTCCACACGACTTTGGTGATGTTCTGCAAGCTGGGAGCAAAACGGCCCAGCTTTTCCTGCCCCAAACCATGCCGCACGACGCTGGCGCGCCATTGCTCCCACTGGAGTTCGGATATTGCCTCCGGATCGAACGCCGTATCCGAGTGGTTTGGATCGTGGGCCGATGATTTTTTCAACCCGAGGTAGATATCATTGATTTCGGTAGGCAGATCGGCTGGATCGGTGTTGGCCACCCGGGCCAGCAGTTTCACGAACGATTTCATCTTTTTTTGCCCGATCCCGGGCGTTTGGGCCAATTCTTCAAACGACGAATCGAGCAATTCACGCAATGACCGACTCAGAAAGGCCAAAGGCAGGCGGCGATCGGTCGGAAGCGCCCAGTACGCCAAAGGCTTGTCGAGATGTTCCGTATAAGTTTCCGAACGCAGTATTTTCCGTAGACTTTCAAACCGGCTAAAAACTTGCAGTTCCTCGACCGAAACCGTTTTTCTGGGTCTCATTACGTTCTCCTTACATTGTCGATTCCAAATCTCGAAACCTTCGATTATGGTCCACGCCGATTATGTGTTTTTTTGTGAAGCCGGGGGGATTTCAAACCGCGTGCCTATATTGTCATGTACGTTGGTTGGGCACTAGCGAGTTTGAATTTGCTTTGGCGGGAGTCGTTATATTCCAGAAACAGGTCGCAAAGGGCCCGTCCTTTTTCAGATCAAAGGCCTTATTGTGACACGATAACAGGATATGCGTCAAGGGTCGAACAAGATTGCACTTGACAAAAACCCCCATTTTAGGTGGGCCGGATTAGTCCGAGGCCGAGCATTTTCTGGCCTTGACCACCAAGGACTTCACATCCACAATCAACACCCATGTACATTCTAACGCGATACGTCGTTACGGAAGTGCTGAAATACTTTCTCCTTACGCTGCTGGGTCTGACCCTGATAGTGACCGTGGTGATGGGCGTCAAACAGGGACTAAGTCAGGGGCTTCCGCCCATGGTGATGCTCTATGTCATGCCCTATATGCTGCCGGAAATGCTGGGCATTACCATTCCCGTCAGCCTGCTTTTGGCGGTCAGCATCGTGTATGGGCGAATGACCGGCACGAATGAAGTAGTGGCGCTGAAATCGCTGGGCATCAATCCCATGGTAATCGTGTGGCCGATAATCATCTTCGCGTTCATGCTGAGCCTGGGAACGATTTGGATGCAGGAGATCGCCGCCACGTGGTGCCGGCCGAATTATGCGCGGGTGATAGCCGAATCGGCTGAAGAAATCGCCTATGGCATGTTGCGGGCCAACCATTCCTGTAGTTTTCCGCAGTTCTCCATCACCGTAAAAAGCGTGGAGGGCGACAAACTCATACAGCCCACGATCACCATCCATGACAATGGATCCGATTCGACCACGACCGTACATGCCGCGACCGCTGAATTGCATACCAATCGTCAGAGGCAAGAACTCGATATAATCTGCCGCAATGTGGATGTGGACATGGAGGGTAAATTTCAGTTCAACGATCCTGCTGAATGGCCACACTCCGTACCGATCGTCAATCCCGGCAGGAATCCAGGCATTCTGGAACATCACCGCGATTGGGTCGCCATGTACGAGATCCCCGAACACATTGCAAAACTAAAAGACGAGATTTTTCCGCTGGAACAAAAACGTGCGGAATTGGAGGCAAGCGGCAAAACATTGCCGCACGCCGACAGCGACCGGCTATCTGACCTATGGCGCCTGGTCTATCGCCTGCAAACCGAGCCTTATCGCCGTTTATCGAACGGTTTTACCTGCCTGTGCTTTGTGCTGATCGGCGTTCCCGTGGCCATGCTCTGGCGCCATGCCGACGTTTTGACGAATTTCTTCGTTTGCTTCGTGCCCATTCTGGCGGTTTACTATCCGCTTTTGATGCTCAGCGAGGACCTATCCACGTCGGGCAAATTGTGGCCGATCTCCTTCTGGATGAGCAATACTGTGTGTATTGCATCTGGAATTCTGCTCTTGCGGCGGATTGTGCAACATTGATTTTTTTCGTCCTGAGCGCAGCGCGGAAATTCATCTTGTGATAATCCATAAAGCCGCGACCGTCGGTCGCGCGCGCCCCAAGTTTTAACCCGGATTATTTATAAATTCACACTAGCCCGAAGCGCAAACGAGGGGCTGCAAATGGTTTACCCTCGCTTGCGCTTCGGGCTAGTGTTCTGCACCCCGTGTTAGAAATCCCAAGCCATGAATAATCCGGATTAAATCCTGTAAGCAACCACCGGTCGCGGCTTTATGGAAAAATTGGCATAACCAATACAATTAAATCCATGCGACATGGGGGGCAACGGATTTGCATACCTCCGTTTATGACATAAAGTTTTGATAGAGGACTTAGAGGGGTGTGGAAGTATTTCGCATTTGTCGAAAAATGCCCCACAAATAGTCTATCAGCGGATGGCTTGTCTAGTATTCTTTTTTTGCATCAGTCAACTCCCTATGGAGACCTTCTTATGTACCGTAAATCAATCCAAAACAGGCCGCAACATCGGGGCGCGATTCTGCTATTGACGGTTTTGTTGATCGTGGTGCTTCTGGGAATGATCGCTTTCGCGGTGGACCTGGGGTATCTCATGATGGCAAAGACGCAGCTCCAAGCCGCGGCCGATTCGGCCGCCCTGGCGGCCGCGGGCTCCATGGGACAAAGCCAAACTATCGCATCTAACGCCGCCAAATCCTATGCCGCGCAAAACCTCATCGGAAATCAATCCGTTCAGCTTGGCTCTTCGGATATTACCTATGGCACGTGGGATAAGACCACGCGCACGTTTACCCCTGTTTCGTCGGGACTTATTAGTAACGCGGCGAAAGTGACGGCCAAGGCCGATAGTACGACCACGGGGGCAATTCCCTTGTTCTTCGGACGCATTTTAAATTTGTATTCGGTGAACCTCAGCGCCTCGGCCACGGCCACCTGCAATCCCCGCGATATTTGCTTTGTCGTGGACCTGTCAGGATCGATGAACAACGATACCGATCCCAACAATACCAGCGGCATCAACAGCAGTTATCCCGGGGTCGGCACCACGATGATGCAGGATATCTACAGCGACTTCGGCTACGGCACGTATCCGGGATCGACACAAGCTATCGGCGCACCTTTGGGAGTTAGCTCGCTTGCCTCATTAACCAGTACATCCAGCAGCCCGCTACTGTATTCGAAAAAATCTTCGACAAAGACAAAATACAATTACACGGTTCCCAGCCAATATCTGATATATGTAAAAAACGATGGTAGCGGAAAATCTGCTGACAGTTCGAGCGTCATCACCCAAAAAGCTTACTCCTGGGTCATGGACGAGCAGATGCATGGACTCTCCGGATCATCGGCCTTGCCGGGAATCATGCCTGCGGCGAAACCCACGTCTTATGCCCTGCCATCTACCGGCACCCTCAATACGAACTACTATAATTATTGGTACGCTTATCTTTCGGCCAACAGTTCCAGCATCGGCTACCAATCTTACATGCATTATATGATGTCTTACGGCCGCACTCTACCAACCAGTACTTCCACTCTCTATTCGCCTCTGTCTGTGAAGAATATTTCAGATTGCCCATATAATTCCGACACGACATTAGAGGGGAACACTTTTAGTTTTCCGCCGCGGGAAATGCCCACCCACGCCTCTCGTATGGCGATAATCGACGCGCTTCAAATCATCAAGACGCGCAATCAAAACATCACCGATTCGTCCCAATGCGATTGGGTTTCGATTGTCACCTTCGATCTGACGAGCA
>JBEKGL010000039.1:0-14347 GCA_050012815.1 Thermoguttaceae bacterium | reverse complement strand
CTCATAATCAGCAATTCTTCGCCGTTTACTTTCAATTCGGCGCCGGCGTAGTTGCCGAACAGAATGCGATCGCCTTCGCTCACCTGATGCGGGGCCCGAGTGCCGTCGGGCAACAGACAACCGTCGCCAATCGATAACACCCGGCCTTGCCAGGGCCTTTTTTTGGCCGCGTCGGGCAAGACTATGCCTCCGGAAGTTTTCTCTTCGGCACTCAGCCGTTTAACCACGATTTTCTCGCCCAAGGGCACCAGTTTCATGTTTTGCTTCTCCGTGAAATTTCAACACCGCCGTCAATTAACCGATTTTCAGGCGCAAACTATAATTTTCGTATCTTTCAAAAAAGACACAAGAGACGAGCAAAAAGAAATTAACCTTATAGATGGGTATTGAATCAACTATTTGTGTGTGTTCTTTTCCGGCTCATACCATCTCCTGCCGTTGCAGTCACACCTTCATTTGGTTAGTTTCCATCGATTACCCCCCCTTTTTCCTTTACCATCCCCTTTCCACCGCCCACCGTCCATTGCTTATATACCAACGAGTTGCGATCTGTAAGCAGACCGTGTTATACAGAAGGTTGTCGACAATCCGGAAATAGCATATACCCCGAATTCGGAGGTACCTGCTTGCTTTACCTAGCTTACCTAATTAAGATCAATAGTGTAACCATCGTGCCCGAAAGTTTTTTTCTGGTTGATAGGATTAATAGGTCTAACTTGCGCTCCTGCCTATAGTGAAATCATGCTGAGGCGGGAGCGCATCGGAATATTATGTAGGACGATTTTAAAAATCGTCCTAATGTGAACGTTATAGAATCGGAGATCATGCCCATGTGTTATCGAACTTTTGCTCGCCGGACCGGTCTGCTGTTGGCGGCGGTTGCCGCGATGTTGTTGCCGCCGTCACGGGCGTTTACTCAAAACAATTCTACTACTGTCAACAACACTACTAACAATAACAATAACGAATCAGGCGTTGTTGTGGACGCCGAAGGGGTGTTGCGCACCAAAATCTTTACCGATCCCGGCGGCCAACTCACCCGGGAACGCATTGCCGCCGCCAAAATTACGCTCGATCCAAAGGTGACCGCCTACAGCAAGCTGCGGAAAATATCGCTCAATCGGCTGGAAGCGGCCATACTCCAGCATCAAGGCGTGCTTACCGAAGAGATGCGCTCTCTGGCGGGTCTACAACGAATCCGTTACGTCTTTTACTATCCCGAAACCAAAGACATAGTTATCGCCGGGCAAGCCGAAGGGTGGATCACCAATGTTACCGGGCGCGTGATGGGCATGACCACGGGCCGGCCGGTCGTGCAATTGCAGGACCTTGTCGTGGGCCTGCGGTCGTTTCCGCCTACGGGAAAAACCACCTCGCTGATCGGCTGTTCCATCGATCCCACGCCCGAGGGCCTTGCCGCCATGCAGCAATTCCTCCGCTCGACCGGTTCGGTACTCAGCAGTCCCAATCAAATTCCTTTCATTGTGCAAGGACTCCGGACCAGTCTGGGAATGCACAACATCAGCGTTAACGGAGTTTCGCCCAAAACCCACTTCGCCCAGGTGATGGTCGAAGCCGATTATCGCATGAAACTGATCGGCATCGGTTTGGAACGTCCGCCCGTTAAACTGGTCAGTTACGTGGATCGGGCCAGTGCGAGCGACGTCAGCCGCAATGCCCTGCAGCGCTGGTTCTTCACGCCCGATTATCAATGCGTCCGGGTGAGCACTGACACTTTAGCCATGGAACTCGTCGGCGACGGCGTGAAACTGGTGGGCGAAAACGAACTGGTTTCCTCCGGCGGAGAACGGCAGGTCGCCGGCATAAACAAGGCCAGCCAGGCCTTTGTCATCGGTTTCACTAAAATATATCCGGAACTGGCCGATCGAGCGCCCGTTTACGCCGATCTCAGAAACCTCATCGACATTGCCATTGCCGCGGCCTTCATCCAACAGCAGGACTATTACACCAAAGCCGGTTGGAAAATGGAGTTTCTCGGCGACGAAAACGCTTTCCCCGTCGAAACATACGATATTCCCAAGACCGTGGAAAGCACCGTTAACGCCGTTATAAAAAGCGGCCGCCTGCTGACGCCCATCGGCGGCGGCGTGGAAATCCAACCCCAAAAGGCCCTGGAATCGGATAAACTCCTGGCCGATGAAAAGGGCAAAGTCGCCAAAATTCGCCAGGAAACCAATATCAATCTGGCCCCCGGTCAGTGGTGGTGGGATTAAGAGCCTATCCCAAAAGTCCCCTCTCCTTTTGGGAGAGGGTTAGGGTGAGGGCATTTCATGATATTGTTATCCATTAAAAATCTCGTTTGGCCATAGACTCTAAGCCTTATTGATAATCGGACAACTATCCAATAAAATAAGTCGATATGAAAAAAAGGGGAAATGGATAATTCTTCATATCAGGAGATGTGCACATGGACATGAAGGTCCTATATATCGAACTTTACGTTTCTTTCCTGCTGGCAGTCATCGTTTACGTGTTAATGGAGTTGTTTAAAGCCGAGAAGGAACAAACACCTTCGCCCGGCGATGAGCGGCAACCCATAAACTTTCCCCGATTCTCTATTTGGCTCGTCGGCATTGGAATGTTCCTGGTCATAATGGGCTGGTTGACGTCCTTCGGCGTTAACGAGGCGGTGAAGTATTTCGCGAAATCCAGCGACTACGAAAATGGGATTATCATCGCCGCCAAATGGCTTTTCTTCCCCGGAACCATCGCCGTGGCGATAAGTTTGTTGATTTTCGGGTATAAAGCCGCCATTCATCCTCGATCGCCTTCCTGGTTTAACCTCGCCGGGATCATTACCATTGCAATCGGCTTGTTGGCGTTCTGCGCCAGCGCAGCCGTGGGATGCGTGGTAAGAAATATAAACTCCGAGACCACTTCGGTTCCGGAAGTGGTTTTAATCACCGGATTGCTGAACCCGTTCTTCTTCGTGGGAGTCCCCCTGGGCTTCTATTGGCTGTACCGAAGCAAACGGGCGTCCGCTCCACGGACAAAATAAAAAATAATGGTCCTGACGTAAGAAAAAAGGTACCAAGAACCGTTTTTGTAAGTGGTGCGCAGTAAATATCGGTTCCAGACAACTTTTCTCCCCCTTTTCTCCCTCAGCTAAGGACTGCCTCTTCTATGTGCGCATGAATTAGAACGTTACCTTGTAATATAAACAATCTGGGATAATTGCGAAGTGGACATTTCCATAAATCGGTCTGGCTTTTTAGCCGTTTAGCCGATAAAAAATACCAACTGCCAAAGGCTGGAGGCCGGAGATTTTGGGAGTGGCTAGAGGCAGACTGCTAAAAAATCGGTGAATTCAAATGAAAAATAGCATCGGCGATTGCCGTGGTTTTTGTTCCATTCTACGGATTCTAGTTTCAAACCGCACGCATTTGATAGCCCGAAGGGCTTGTGATAAGACAGCCCAGGGTTGTCGCGCCAGCGGCTACCCTGGGTTTCAGATGCCGAACAACACCCCAAACCCCAACGGGGTTTCGGAGAGGCTTTCAGGATCGCACCATGCGACACAACCGTTCCGAAACCCCGTTGGGGTTTTCGTGAATGCGTCGGTTCACTTACCTGGGGTAGCCGCTGGCGCGGCAACCCCGGGCTATCCTGTGAAAGCCCTTCGGGCTAATGCCGATTTGAATCGAACTTGGCACTAATGAAAATGAATATCGGATACAAAACTTTTGACTAATTCACCAAGTTTTTAGCAGTCCACCCCCATCCCCTCTCCCAAAGGGCGAGGGGAGAAATTAGCAAAACAGTAGTTATTGATAACTGATAACTTATTACTGATAACTTTCATGACACTTAAATCCTGCAAATATCCCATCGATCAACAGGACTCTGCCGTGTCGTCAACTACGACTCAGTCGGAAAAGAGATTGAGCAATTTATTTAATCTTCTGGGCGGAATCGTCAGGTATGTAATCAAGACCCCGGCATTGTGGATTCCGCTGGCGGCGCTGGTTTTGGCGACGATCATTTTTTGGATCACGGATGTGGATTTTCTGCTTTCCCAGCCGTTTTTCGTGGACCAAAGTTATTCCACGAAGTCGGATTCGCACTGGCCGCTTAGGATCGCCGAGCCTTGGAAATCGCTGTACGACTTAGGCGTATATCCGGCTTGGATTATAGGCGCGGGCGGATTGCTGGTCTTTTTGTCCAGTTTTTTGTGGGCGAAGCTAAAACCCTACCGGGACGCCGGATTGTTTTTTGCCCTGATGCTCGCCCTTGGACCGGGTTTGCTGATAAACGGCATATTGAAACCGTGTTGGGGCCGGCCGCGTCCGCACGACACAATTCCCTTCAGCGGCGCGGATAAATACGTGCGGGTCGGAGCGATAGGCAACGGCAGCGAAGGGGCTTCGTTTCCATCGGGCCACGCCTCGATGGGCTTTTACCTGATGGCCCCGGGATTCGTGCTCTATCGCAAACGCCGCCGCCTGGCAATAATGTTTTTCGCCCTCGGGCTGGCGGGCGGGACGATCATGGGTTTGGCCCGAATCGTGGCCGGCTCGCACTTTGCCAGCGACGTGGTTTGGTCGGCGGGCATAGTCTATTTCACCGGGCTGGCGCTTGCGGCGCTGTTTCACTTTGGAGAAGACAAGCCCTTAACACAGGGTTCAGAGGTTAGGGTTCAGGGTTCAGGGTTCAGGGTTCAGGACTCGGGACTCGGGGATCAGGAATGACGTGGCCGTATTGCATGGGATTTTAATACACTTGCAACGCGGGGCGTTACTGAAATGAGTTCCCATGGAGGACTGTGGGAACAAAGTAAATAGTCTTTGACACTCAGGGTTCAGAAAATACTCTTCCCTCAGATTCTGAACCCTGAACCCTGAACCCTTAAATCTAAATCCTGAACCCTTAAATCCGAACGCTAAAATCTAATGGCAAGCAGCCCTGGAATGGGCGTCGATGCCGGATCAGTATTACCCGCCCATGCCGGGTTCTATTCCGCCCAGGGCTTTTAAAATTCCTTCCTCCAATTCCAACCTGACGCGTACGCCGTTTGTAATGGGTTTCGTAACGATGTTCAGGTGATCCTTGCCTGCGGATTTTTCCAAAGTGCCCGCCATTTTGTCGGCCACGGCCTTGGCCTGATCGTCGTCGGCAACCGCGGAAACGAACTTGGCGATTTTCAGGGCCGACACAACGATCTCCGAGGCGGGGATTTCCTTGCCGGCCTCGCTTAGCGACTTGTCGATGGCTTCTTTAAGCGTTTTAACGGCATCGCGACCGGCGGCAATAAATACCTGCTTGTCGCCTATGCCCAGGACAACGTCGAGCGTATCGCCCACCAGCGCGGCCAATTTCGGATCGGGAGTGGGCATGGAAAAGGTATGAAAGCGGACGTCTTTATAGGTTTCCGCGTTGAGTTTAACGAGTTTCGCCGCGTCGGGTTCGTTTTTCTCGGCCTCGGCGTAGAGTTTTTTGAGGATGTCTTCCAGTTTCGAGCCGTCGGCCACGATGCTGCCTGCCGCCAGGGTCAGCGTATTGGGTTCCAACACCAAGGCTGCGCCGTAATCGGTTTTCTTCAGTTCGATGGTTTTTATCGCCACGTCAAACAGTTGGCTGAGCACGTCGGTGGCCAAATCGAGTTGTTCCTTGGGAAGATCTTGCTCTTTTAATCCATCCTGGGCCGAGGCGCGGAGAATATCCAAGGATTTTTTTGCGCGGGCGACGTCCGCGTCGGTAAAAGTGGAGGTGGCGTTGATGGTAACGGCGGCGCCGGGGATTTTAAGCCCGGCGAAATCGGTCTTGCCCGGCTTGACGGCCGCCAGTTGCGCGGCCATGTTGGTTCCCGGTTTGGCGGTCAGTTCCAGGTCCAGATAGGAACTGTTGGTTTGCCGATCGAGGGTTACGCCCAGCATCACTTCGTCCAATTCCTTGGACAAGATTTCGAGCTGCTCGATATTCTGCTTCATCATATCGGGCTGCATCGAGGCTTGCGCGAGCATGGGCAAAACGGCGAGCCACTGTTGCTTCAGCGAATCGGGTACATTCTTAACCGACGCCCGCACGGCCAATAGATATTTTTTGGGCATATCGCCCAGCAAGCTCGCCGGATCGTTAGACACGGCGGCGAATGTTTCTTTTTTCTGGGCAATGTACGCCCATTTGCCCTTTTGCGTGACATACACGTTTTGCGGGCCCAGTTGAATCTCGTACACGCCGTTTTCGGCTTTTGGACTTTCGCCCGTGGCGGGATTTTTCATCAGTTCCATCCATGGCGCCAAATCGCTTATGGGGAGAAAAGCGTAGGCCGTGAACTCTTCACTTCCATCGCTGAGCAGGACGGCGCCTAAGGGTTGTTCTTTATCCAACCCGGCCAGACCCTTTCCCTGGGTCATCATTGCCAACATGCCTTCCGCAATCTGGGCCAGTTCGGGCCTGCCGGAAAGCTTGCCGATCGCCTCCACGTCGGCCTTTAGTTCGCTATAACCCGAAAACGATACGGTAACAACCGGTTTCAGATCGGCGGCCGCACTTAGGGGCAAAGCCATGCTCAGGGCGCTCAACACCAGGACGGCCCACAACATCGGATAAAAAATCTTCTTCACGGACGTTTCTCCTTTGGATACCTTGGGTCAGTTTTTACGAGTTAAGACACTTATATTTCCGGAAGCTAGCAATTTTACGTTAAAAAACTATTGGTTGTTAGATTTAATTCGCCGGTAATTTTAGAATCTTGATTTTCAAAAAGGAAGAAAGTTGCATCGAATGGAGCAGGTTCTGCAACCAAGAGGGGGGGCAAAAAGAGGATTCTCATACCCCTTTGGTATGGAAATGTAGGACGGATTGGCTTTATCGCTCGCGGAATGTAATTCGACCTTTGCTCAGATCATAAGGGGACAGCTCTACCCGGACCCGATCGCCGGGCACGATACGGATAAAGTTTTTTCGCATCTTTCCAGCCACATGGGCGATTATCGTGTGGCCGCTCTCTAATTGCACCCGAAATCGGGTATTGGCCAACGCTTCGGTCACAGTACCCTCGACTTCAATAGCTTCGTCTTTTTTGACCATAAACCAATCCCCACACCTATCCCCCAAACCAGCTTGTAACTAACACCCGATCCCCCATCTTACCATTTTCCCGATATGCGTCCAGACCAGGGGAAGGAAATAAAAAGGGGGCAGGAAACAGGGTTCAGGGTTCAGGATACAACACTAGTATATTCCACCAGAGTTCTGAACCCTGACCTCTGAACTCTGACCCCTGCTCACTTGATTTACAGGAGCACCAGCATCGCCGCGCCTCCGGCCAGGGCAGCGGCCTTGGTAGGCTTCGAGACTGAATTAAATGAAAAATTGTTCTTTTCTATTGACCATAATTATGGTAGTATTTAACCATAATCATGGTAATTCGTAAATGATTTCCACTCATTCAAAAATAACCCAGCGGATTTTGACATATTTTTTCGCTAATGAAGATGCGAGCCGCTATGTGAACGAACTGGCGCGCTTGCTGGACGCCGATCCGAAAAATCTATACCTCAAATTAATCGAGCTTGAGGAGAAAGGCCTACTGGAAAGTGAATTCTCGGGGAAGCAGCGGTATTTCTCGCTGAACAAAAGATTTCCACTGCTTCAAGAATACCGCGCTATCACACAAAAATCATTTGGCCTGCCCAATAAGCTAACATCAGTTATCAAATCGATAAAAGGTATGAGTGAAGCTTACCTATTTGGCTCTTTCGCCAAGAATACCATGGATGAAGCCAGTGATATCGATTTATTGGTGGTAGGCAGCCATTCTCCGCGAGAGATTGCCAAGTCGCTCAAGGGCATCGAGAAGCACGTGGGGCGAATCATCAATGTGGTGAATATCTCAAAAAACGAACTCAATCGCAGAAAAAAAGACAAAGATCCGTTTGTGATGAATATATTCAGCGAAAAGCACATTAAGATCGTATGACCGATTCCGACCACCAATTCTTTCAAAAGTTCAATTTCAGCAAGGAACAAGTGCGAAAGTACGTGCAGGCCGCTGAAAAGGATTGGAAGATCGCCCGCGGCAGCGATGTGGCCGACGTAGTTTTCAAGTTTTCCTATGATGCGATCTTAAAGCCCGCGGTCTATGTAGCGGCTTGTTCCGGCCTGAGAGTAAGAAGTGTCGCGGGACACCATATAAAGCTCCTGGAAAAACTTAGTGAAGTAATTCAGAATGAAGATGCTTTCTACGTAGCCAACGAAATGCGTCAGAAAAGAAATATCGATCTATACCAAGGCGGTGCCTTGATCACCGAAAAAGATGCTGAAAGCTATCTCGGTTTTGTGAGTTCTGTATTCGAGAGCGTGCTGGCGAAGTTGCCTATGGAATAGACGGATCCTGCCCCCGAACCCTTTATCACATAAAAATCAGCATCGCCGCGCCTCCGGCCAGGGCAGCGGCAAAGAGGATGAGGATTTGCCTAAATAAATCCCGGCCTCCCAGCAGACCGGCGAGCATCGATTTCGATACCATGTTGGCCATGGCGGCCACGACGATCAATCGCCAGCCCACGGTGGTCATAATCGTTTGGTCCGCCAGTGACATGCGCGCCGTGGAAAGCGTGATGGCGTCCATTTCGGTCAGTCCGGACAGTCCGGCCACCAGATACAATCCGCCGCCGCCGATGAATTGTTTGGCCGCGGCCAGTGCAAACAGCACGCCCACGTACATAGCCCCGAAAACCAAGGCCGATTTCATTTGGGTGGGATTTTTTTGTTCGGGCATGGGTTTGGGGTGCTTGCGATTGCACAACCAAATTATCACCGCCGGCAGGAATGTTAAACCCATCATAATGCCCACCGGAGAGCTGACTTTAGGCAAAAAGTCAGGCGATACGACCAGCACCGCAATCAGCACCCTGACATAGGAAACCGTCGAGGCGATCATAATCACAATGGCCGCTGCTCGCCGGTCGATAAAATTGTCTTTTGCCTGCTGGGCATAGCTCACCGTGGTGGCGGTGCTGGAAATGGCCCCGCCCAGGACTCCGCCCAGCAGGATCCCCGCGTTGCCGCCGAAGAATTTATAAACGATGTATCCGCCCAGGCTCATGCCCACGATGAGCACGACCATCAACCAGGTTTCGAATGGATTGAATACGTCCAGTTCGTGTTTGGCGAATCCCAGGAAGTGCGAGGGTCCGAAGTTTTGATCGGGCAACACCGGCAGGATAATGCAGCTTATAAGCACGAATTGCATTATCGCCCGCAGGTCCTCGTCGCCCAGTTTTTTAGCGATGCCGTGCAGTTCGCCTTTGAATTGCAGCAAAACGGCCACGCCTCCGCCCACGGCCACGGCCACAACCATCGGACCGACGGCCAGGTACGCCCCGACGGCGAACATCACCAGCATCGCCACGTCGGTGGTTGTTCCGGTATGTGGTTCCGTCTGCCGGAGTTGCGGCAAATGGCCCGCCATAATCACGGCCACAACCCCCAGCATCGCGGCGGGAACGATCCACGCGCCCAAGTAGTCGGCCAGTAATGCCGAAAGCGTTCCCAGCACCGTAATCAAGGGAAACGTGCGCATTCCGGCAATGCCGGAGGCGGCATGTTCGCGCTGCAGCCCCACCAACAGGCCCAACAGCACGGAAATCCCCAACTGCTGAAAAATGCTCGATTCCATGATGAAATTCTAGCACTTTTTAAGGCCGGAGGCTGGAGGCTATAGGCTGAAGGATGAAAACTAATTACTGAAAACCGATAACTGAAAACTCAAATGAAACCGCTTGCGGTTTCGCATTGCCCACCGCCCACCGTCCACTATCCACTGCCCACTCTTTGCTTTTAAGAAACAATCCGGTTCTTTGCATCCACTCGCACTACAATGGGCTTGATCTTCCGGGCTTCCTCATCGGAGACTGCGCAATAAGCCAGCACGATGACAATGTCGCCGGGCGAACCCAGCCGGGCGGCCGGCCCGTTTAAGAGCATGGTGCCCGATCCGGCCGGGGCCTCGATGACGTAAGTTATCAGCCGTTGGCCGTTATACAGGTTCAGCACATGGACCTGTTCGCCGGGCAGCATGTCGGCCGCGTCCATGAGTTCCCGGTCGATGGCTATGCTGCCCTCATAGTCCAGATCGGTGCCGGTCAGCGTAGCCCGATGTATTTTCGACCGTAACATGAACCTTTGCACGCCGAGTCTCCCAGCCAAAATGGCTAAATTATCCAGAAAATGGTTGTCCAAGCCATTTAGTATGGCACCCATTTCTTATTATTTCAACCGACCAAAAAGCGAATGTTGCCTTTTTGGTTTTTTGGGCCATTTTAGTCGGTCTTTGGCATGTAAAATGAGTATTTGAAATTGGCCATAAACTTAATAAAGTGTACAAGTATATATAATACCCATGGATAAAAAGTGGAGAAACTCCCGAGCGTCGCCCGGGGCGGTAATACGTAAAATTATGTAACATCACTCTTTTTTCTTGACATGATTTTCGGACTATAGTTAATATATACAAATCAGTCATTGACATGAATGACGAAAAATGTATAAAATACGGAGCTTGTCTGCGGGACATATAGTGTAATTGGTCTATAAACTAACACCCATATAGGGGCGGTTATTCGCGTGAAACCCGTATTACAGGCTCTTGTCTTAGCAGATCACGTTTATCAGGACGTTAGCGGCAAAAAAATTATCGCTGGTACATTTTACGGGATCAAATTTAGCCGAAAACCACCTATTACTGAGGTGGAATTACCAGATGGGTCAAAGAAGTTAGTGGCATTGGGCGGTATGCAAAGTGGATCCCCGTATGCATACCTCAGTTTAACCGATGTATGTACGAATACTATTCTTTCAGTTCAATTCGTTCATCTTACGAAAAACGTAGTTTTATTCCAAACGGACATAAAAATTGAATGTGATAACCGTTTAGGAACAATTGAAATTGTGTTGCCTTTACCACGATTGCCTATTCAGGAGGCTGGAACTTATGCTCTTGAAGTAATATGTGAGGGTGAAATTATTGGGTCATCACGAATTACAGCAGAAGATATAACACCAACTTAAAAAGGATAATCCAATGGCTACGATAGAAATTGAATTGGAAAATAATGCTTATTCTCCTAAAATAGAAGAAGATTGGCGCGCAAGAAAGGCTTATCGTTGTCATGTTTGTTTGATTCGTGAAGATGATGGCTCCTATTCCGCTATTGTTCTCAATCTTCCGGGTTGTGGCAGTTGTGGAACCACAGAAGAAGAGGCAATAGAGAATGTTCATGAGGCTGTTTTGGGGGTCATCGAATCACACATTGAGGTTGGCGAGGAGGTTCCTTGGATAGACAAATATGACATACCCAAGGGAATAACTAAGTGGATTCTTGTGGATGCCTAATAAACCACCGCGCATTACGGGAGAGGAAGCCATTAAAGCATTTTGTAGAGCCGGCTACTATCTGGATCGAATAAACGGTAGCCATCATATTCTAAAACATCCCTGCAAAAGAGAGCGTCTTTCTATTCCCGTTCACAAGGGCAGCATCCTCGGTATTGGTTTATTGTGTACACAGATTAAGATTGCCGGAATGACTATTGAGCAATTTAACAATCTTCTGTGAACATCTTTTCCCCCGACAAAAGAAGCGGAAAGAGGAGCAATAGAGTCCTCTTTCCGCCAAAATAAGTCCGTTTAAACCAGATGATGTTTCGAGACTCGCCTGACGGGGGGATGAAGCGATCCCGATGGTACCGGTTGTCACGGACTAATTATCCGAACTAATTATCCAAAATTGCAGAACTTTTCAGCAAACGAAAAACCAACGTCTCTTGCCCTTTTTTGGCTGGTACGCCACTACTGGTTAAACACCGGACTAAATCACAAGTTTCGGAAATTATTTGGGCTTTTTTTATAAATACCTTGGCTGCGTCTTGTATGAGGTTGGTATGTCAATAAAATGTTAAAATGCAAAACAAGGATAAAACCCATGCCGTGGTATTAGACGGCACCCACCAAACCAACAGATCGTCTCTTTTTGCTCATCCCTTGGGTTTTTGGTTCTTCTTTTGGGGGGAATTCGCCGAACGCTGCTGTTTCTACGGCATGAGGGCGATACTCCTGCTTTACATGATCGATCGCTTGGGTTTCTCCGAACAAGCCGCCAGCAGGAATATGTCCTTGTTCGTCGCGGCATGTTACTTTCTGCCGCTGGTGGGCGGATACATCGCCGATAACTATCTGGGAAAATACCGCACTATCGTCTTTTTTTCATTGCCGTATATTCTCGGACAACTGATTATCGGCGTGGAAAACCGCTGGATAATGTTGATAGCTTTAGGGCTGTTGGCAATGGGCAGCGGGGTGATCAAACCGAACATCTCCACTTTGATGGGATTGACTTACGACCAGCAACGGCCGGGCCAATTAAAACTCCGCAGCGACGCCTTTGCCTTGTTTTACGGTTCCATTAACATCGGAGCGGCCATTTCCTCCTTCGCCGTGCCGGCGCTCCGCGATGCTTTCGGCTATCAGAAAGCCTTTCTTTTCCCAGCGGCATTAATGGGCATGGCTTTGTTCTTTTTTGCGATTGGAAAACCATTTTACGCAAAAGAGACCGTGCAACGGGTAGCGGTGTCGCCCGAGCAGCGCCGCGAACAGTTTATCATTTTTCGCCGGATAATGGGGCTTTTTATCGTGGTCTCGTTTTTTTGGAGCGTCTTTGATCAGGCGGAAAGCACTTGGACCCTTTTCGCCAGGGATCATTTAAACTTAAATGTCTTTGATTACGGCCAAGGCACGTGGCAATGGAAGGCAATGGAAACTGCCCGGGACTATCTGCACGTGAACTTGTTCGGCTACAAATTGGCGCCGGATCAGATTCAGGGGCTTAATCCGATCTTCATCGTCTTGTTGCTTCCTCCGGTTACGCTCCTTTGGCATTTACTCGATTGGCTGGGGCTGAAGTTGCGGCCGACGGACAAGATGCTGGTGGGATTCGTTTTGACCGCCATCCTGATGGGCATAATGACCGTTGCCGGATATCACGCCGCGTCAGTCGGCAAAATTTCCCTCCTCTGGGAAGTGATACCGTACATCTTCATTACCTGCGCCGAAATCTGCATCTCCGTCGTCGGATTGGAACTGGCCTTCTCGTCCGCGCCGCCTTCGATGAAAAGTTTCATTACCGCTTGCTGGCTGTTGACGGTTTTCGTCGGCAATATGCTTAATAGCGTGATTACCCCGTTGTATGGCACAAAAATAGAATGGCTGGGCCTGGATTTGTCACCGGGCAACTATTTTGGGATGTTCACAATAGTGATGATTATCGTTACCGTCGCCTTTATCCTTGTGGCAAGGCGATTTAACCGATTGCCTGCTACTGCGCCGCGTTAAAAAACGTATTCAGCCGAAATTTCACGTGAAAGAAATCATCGCCGATCCAAAATTGGTCGCCTGCTGCGGCCTGTATTGCGGGGCGTGCAGGGCGTATCTCCGCGGCAGGTGTCCGGGCTGCCGGGAAAACGAAAAGGCAACCTGGTGCGGTGTGCGCACCTGCTGCAAAACCAATCAATTCGCATCCTGCGCCGATTGCAGGGATTTTCAAAATCCAAGCGACTGCCGCAAATTCAACAACTGGATATCAAAAATATTCGGATTCATTTTCCGCTCCGACCGCGCGGCCTGTATTTGCCGGATTCGTCAATTGGGACTCGAAGCTTACGCCGCCGATATGGCTGAAAATAAGCGGCATACGATTAAGAAATGAAAAATGGATGAAATTATCCCGTTTATTCCCGCCTTGCATGGATGAAATTGAAAATCATTCGCAGCAAAAACAAGAGCGGGCCCATGAGCGCCAGGCAGGCGAGCATGGCCAGCGCCACGAACCAGCCCATGGCAAAAACATCCCGTGCCCAGTCCCAGATCGGGGCCCAGTAAAGAACAACAACCAACGCCGCCAGGCATAGGAACGGACCGTAAGGAATTTCCCTGTCGCGGAGGAATAAATATCGCAACAATCCCACGACCAGCGCGGCAAATGGGGCCAGAAAAAATACGATCAAACAGGCTTGCCAGCCCAGGAACGCGCCGATCATGCACATCAGCGTCACGTCGCCAAAACCCATCGCCTCTTGATTCAATACTCCGCGGCCGATGATGCGAACGGTCCAAATAATCACTCCGCCAGCGGCCATGCCGGCCAATGCGCTTAAAATCGCCCTCCAGTTTTCTCCGCCGTGCCACCAGACGCCCGCGATCAGCACCGCGCCGACCGCGCCCATGCACAATACCCGATAAGTGTCGCGGTGGCGCACAATCCGCGTCCAACACAGCCCCAACGCCTTTAGCCGGCCGTGACCGGCGTACCAGGTTCGCGGCAAAATA
>JBEKGL010000038.1:0-14358 GCA_050012815.1 Thermoguttaceae bacterium | reverse complement strand
GCGGCAGTCAGGCTTGCGCCGGTGTCTACTTTTGTGATTCCACTTCCCGAAATTGCACCGACCACGTTTGCGCCGTTAACCACTTCAAACGTTGCCAATGCGGCGGTGCTGATATTGAGGTTCGTCTTGTTCACATTCACGGTCTTAAAAACAGCCGTACCCGACTGTATATCAATGAGCGAAGTGCCGCTTGCATCAATGCCGCCGGCAATTTCCAGCGTCCCGCCCTTGACAGTGGTGTTTCCGCTATAGGAATTAAGGGCATTGAGCGTCAACTTGCCGGTGCCGAGTTTTGTTAATCCGCCGGCGCCGCTATTGCCTATCGGATTACCCAACGTGATATTGTTCGTCTGTGTGTCGAGTGTGGCACCTCCGGCCAGGAAAGTCATCGTACGCACTGAGGGATCAAACACGCCGCTGAACTGCAATCCGCCGCCGTTGAAGTTCAATTCAGTGCCATTGCCGAGATTATTTAGTGCGGAAGCATTGATCAAACCGCCGTTGAAATTGATTGGGCCGGTAAATGTATTTGTGCCAGAAAGTGTGAGAGTCCCGGAACCCAATTTATTCAGCCCGCCGATGCCGGAAAGAATACCGGAGAGCGTAACAGAGCGGCCCGCTGTGTCGAAATTAGCATTGCCACCGGTTCCTGTTAGTGTCATAGGGAGCGTTGCGCTGAACGCCCCGCTTGCCTGCATTGTCCCGCCGCCGAAATTAAAGCTGGCAGTGCCGTCGCCTTTGCCGATTGATTTGAGAATAAGCGTTCCGCCGTTTAGGTTATATGCAGCACTGGAGCCGGTATAATATCCAAGACCGAGATGTGTTGAGATTATATGCGATCCACCGGTCTGCGTAAACGTCCCCATACCGGACATGCCGATATATTCATAGGATGTGGATAACTGTCCAGAACCGCTCAGATTGTATGTGCCGCTACAGCCGGAATTGTACGCTAGATAGATTTTCGATGAATTGGTATTCGTTCCGCCAGTCTGCGTGAACGTTCCCGTGCCCGTGGAGCCAATACGTTGGGTCGACGTAATTAGAGATCCGCTACTCATTCCAGAAATTGTGTCATTTACATAGAGATAACCGCTTCCCAAATTCACATTGCCCGTTTCTGAAATATTTAATCCTCCATTGATACTAAGAGCATATCCAGATGTGGCGGAGAGCGCACCTAGGCAATTTACGTGATCGTTGATCGTGCCTATTCCATAAATACTATAAGCGGAAGAGATGTCTAATGCTGAACCGGATTGATGTACTATTCCAGAGTTGTTGATGTTGGCGAAATACTCAGTCGCAATGTGGCCGCTGGGAACGATTAATAGCGAATGGGCGTCGATATTGAGGGTTACATTTTGCGATGTGGTGCGTATTGTTCCGGAGAGATTTATTATGGAGGAAGACATATTGATTACGGCCGAGCTATTCGATAAGTCCCAAACGCCCGTATTATCGAATCCGCCGTTGATGTTCAAAACGCCGCCGGAAAGCGTATAGGTTCCATTCGTTCCGGTTTTGATATAAGTGGCAGTATTTGTTCCGCCTGTCTGCGGCAGAGTTCCTACGGGGAGAGCCACAATATACGGACCGGGATAGCCGATGAATTCGTCTTTGGTAGACAACTGTCCGGCGCTCAGATTGTATGCGCCGTTGGTGCCGTCAAAGTAACCAAGATAGAGTTGTGATGAAATTGTGTTAGTCCCGCCGGTCTGTATGAACGTTCCCGCACCCGTGTAACCGACATACTGGGCATCGGCATTTAACGATCCGCCGCTGATGCCTGATGTCGCGTCTTTGACGGTAAGACTCCCGGTCCCCAGGTTCACACTGCCTGCATCGTAAACGTTCAGTCCGCCGCTAAGTCCGATGGAGTAGCCGGGGGCGGCGGCGAGCGACCCGTAGCAATTTACATGATCTTCAATGGTGCCTACTGCGCCGCAGATGCTGTACGCCAGGGGAATACTCAAGGCGGAACCGGCCTGATGCACCAGGCTTCCGCTGTTATTGAAGTGTGCGAAATACTCCGTGGGATCGTGGCCGCTGGGCACGATGAGTAAAGAATGGGCGTCGAGGACATTGAGGGTCGCATTACCGGCGGTGGCAAGTGTGGTTCTGTGTAAATTGATAATCGATGATGACGCATTAATCACGGCGGAGCTATTGGACAAGTTGAAGACGCCCCGATTATCAAGTCCGCCGTTGCTCAGGTTCAATGTGCCGCCGCTAAGATTAAATGTTCCCTGTGATGTAATCTGGATCCAAGCCGTAGTATTGGTTCCGCTAGTCTGTGCGAACGTGCCCGTACCGTTGAAAAAGCCGATTGTTTCGCTGCCGGCAAACAATTGTCCTGTTCCGCCCAGATTGTATGTCCCCTTGGAGTCGGAGGCATTGCCGAGACAGAGTGTGTCTGAGATTGTGTTTATTCCGCCGGTTTGGGTAAAGGTTCCGTTATCCATTGAACCCACATAAGCCCAACGTGATACAGACAGAGTGCCGCCTGTCATTTCAACGCTTCCGGAATAGTAATCGGCAATCCACAAGTCATTACACGTTTCGCCGGATTGCGTTATGACTGCCTTGCCTTTGTTTTCGATGCGGGCAGTATCAATGGCTGTCGGTTCGGTTCCGCCCCAGTTGGAAGGCGTGGACCAATCGCCGGAAGAGACGTTCCAAGAATAAGTTGCCGCTTCGATAATAGATGAACTCAGAATGAGAACTGCGGTCGCCAGGAATCTCAACAGTCTTGGCACACGGCAAATCCCAATGGTCTGCGTTTTAAACGATGGTTTAAATAACATGCTCAGCTCCCCCTAAGCAAAATTATCAAATGCAAAGACCATTGGCTCCTATGGAAAAAGCCCACCCAAAGTATCAGACTATTATAATAAAAAAGTGAGAGGGCGTCAATATGCCCCACTGGTCGAGTTTAGGATGGAGGCTGTAAACTATAGGCTGTAATGTTTATTAGTGTTCAATTTGCATTTTGAAATTTACAATGGTCAATTTACAATCGAAATATTTTGGAAATCTCCAAAATCTCATCGCCCAGCGGATCGTGATCCTCGACGGGGCGATGGGCACGATGATTCAGCAACTAAATTTCGGCGAGGCAGAGTTTCGGGGAAAACAATTCGCCGAGCATCAGCGTGATCTGAAAGGCTGCAACGACCTGCTCTCCATCACCCAGCCGGAGGCAATTACCGCCATCCATCTTGATTATCTTAAAGCCGGCGCGGACATCCTCTCCACCAATACTTTTAACGCCAACGCCATTTCCATGGCCGATTACGGACTCGTCGATCGGGTGCGGGAAATCAACGCGGCGGCAGTGGCCTGCGCGAAAAAAGCGGTTGAGGAATTCCGTAGGGTGCGTGAAACGCACCACAACAGTGGACAGTGGGCAGTGGACGGTGGGCAACGGGTAGTGGGCAGTGGACAGGGCGGCACTGCTGGCACACAAGCGTTCCCAGGCGGGAGCCTGGGAACGAGGTCCTCATCGCTAACCTCCGGTCTCCAGCCTCCAGCCTCCGGGCCATTTATTGCCGGTTCGATCGGGCCCACTAACCGCACCTTATCACTTTCGCCTAATGTAAACGATCCGGGCTATCGGGCCGTGACATTCGATCAACTCGTGGAGGCGTATTACGAGCAGGCCGCGGCGCTCATCGAAGCCGGCGTGGATATCCTTCTGCCCGAAACCACCTTTGACACGCTCAATCTCAAAGCCTGCCTATTCGCCATTGAAAAATACTTTGAGGAGCACAATATCCGCCTGCCGGTCATGGCCTCGGTGACGATCACCGACCGCAGCGGGCGCACGCTTTCCGGCCAGACGCTCGAGGCATTTTTAATTTCCATCAGCCACGCCGATCTTTTCAGCGTGGGCATAAACTGCGCACTGGGGCCGGAGTTGATGCGTCCATACGTCGAGGAACTATCGAATTTATGCCCGTTTTGGACCAGTTGTCATCCAAACGCCGGACTGCCCAACGAACTGGGCGGATACGACGAAACGCCGGAGCAAATGGCCAAAATCCTCGGCGAATTCGCGGCCAACGGCTGGCTTAATATCGTGGGCGGATGCTGCGGCACCACGCCCGAGCACATCCGCGCGATTGCCCAAGCCGTGGCCGGCAAACCGCCGCGCCGCCCGCCGGCGCCCCAGCCGTATTCACGCTTGAGCGGCCTGGAGCCGTATACAATCCGGCCCGACGGCACATTCACCATGATCGGCGAGCGTGCGAACGTTTCCGGTTCGCGAAAATTCGCCCGCCTGGTCCGCGAAGGCAACCTGGCCGATGCGGTTTCGATCGCCCGAGGGCAGGTCGAAGGCGGGGCGAACATCATCGACGTCAACATGGACGAAGGACTGCTGGACGGCCCGGCCGTAATGACACAATTCCTTAATCTCATCGCCGCCGAGCCGGATATCGCCCGCGTGCCGGTAATGATCGACAGTTCGAACTGGGCCGTTATCGAGGCCGGCTTGAAATGCGTACAAGGCAAGGCAATCGTCAACTCCATCAGCCTGAAAGAAGGCGAAGAAGAATTCGTAAAACACGCCCGGCTGGTGCGGCGCTACGGCGCGGCCTGCGTGGTGATGATGTTCGACGAGCAAGGCCAGGCCGTAACCGTGGACGATAAAGTCCGCATTGCCCGCCGTGCGTATCGCCTGCTGACCGAAAAGGCCGGCATGACCGCACACGACATCATCTTCGACCCCAACGTCTTGGCCATCGGCACCGGCATGGAAGAGCACGCCCGATACGCACTGAACTTCATCGAGGCCGCGCGAAAGATCAAGGAGCTACTGCCCGACGTGAAAATCTCCGGCGGCATCAGCAACGTGTCATTCGCCTTCCGCGGCAACGACACGGTCCGCGAGGCCATCAACGCCGCGTTTCTGTATCACGCCATCCAAGCCGGGCTGGATATGGGCATAGTCAACGCCGGGCAGTTGGCCATATACGAAGAAATCGAACCCGCGCTACGCCAACACGTCGAAGACGTGCTCTTCGATCGCCGTAGCGACGCCACCGAGCGACTCATCACTTATGGCGCAACAATGCAAGGCAAGGGCCCGCGCAACGAAAAAACCGAACTGGCCTGGCGCAACGCGCCCGTCGAAGAACGGCTGAAACACTCCTTGATCCAAGGTATAATTGAATTTATCGATACGGACGTTGAGGAAGCCCGCAATAGTTATCCCAGTTGCCTGGCAATCATCGAAGGCCCGCTGATGGCCGGAATGCAAGTCGTGGGCGATCTGTTCGGCGAAGGCAAGATGTTTCTGCCCCAGGTAGTCAAAAGCGCCCGGGTAATGAAAAAGGCCGTGGCCTATATGATGCCGTTCGTGGAGGCCGAAAAAAAAGGCGGCGGACCCGCCCGCTCGACACGCGGCACTATCGTCACGGCCACCGTCAAGGGCGACGTGCACGACATCGGCAAAAATATCGTGGGCATCGTGTTGGGGTGCAACAACTACAAGGTGATCGACCTGGGCGTAATGGTCCCTTGCGAAAAAATCCTGCAATCGGCCTTGGAAAACCATGCCAACATGATCGGCCTTAGCGGGCTGATCACGCCCAGCCTGGAGGAAATGGCCCATGTGGCCAAAGAGATGGATCGCACCGGCATGAACATCCCGCTTTTAATCGGCGGCGCCACCACCAGCCCAAAACACACGGCCGTAAAAATCGCCCCGGCATATCGGCACGAAGTAGTGCACGTCAAAGACGCCTCGCGGAGCGCGCCGGCGGTCGAGCGGCTCATGAATCCGGAAAAACGCAAACAGTTCGACGCCGAAAACCGCGCCTACCAGGCCCAGTTGCTCACAGCCTTCAAAAGCCGCGCCGAAACCAAGCTGGTCCCATACCGCGAAGCCCTTGCCGGATGTTTCAAAACCGATTGGGCCGCGATCGAAACCCCAAAACCTTTGTTTATCGGCACTCGGGCGTTTGTCGATTATCCCCTGGAAGAACTGGCCAAATACATCGACTGGGGACCGTTTTTTTGGGCCTGGGAATTGCGCGGAAAATTCCCCGAAATCCTGGATCATCCCCAGCGCGGCGAAGAATCGCGAAAACTCCTTGCCGATGGCAAAATACTGCTGGATAAAATCATCGAAAACCGCTGGTTGCAAGCCCGCGGCGTGTACGGCTTTTGGCCGGCGGCATCGCAGGGCAACGACATCCTTGTCTACGAGGACGAAACCCGCTCGACCGTGCTTGCCCGGTTCCATTTCCTCCGCCAGCAATGGCTTCCAACTTCCCCTCTCCCTTTGGTAGAAACCAAAGCACCCCCTCTCCCTTTGGGAGATATCACAAAGTCCCCTCTCCCGACCAACCTTCGGTCGGTGCCCGGAGAGGGTCAGGGTGAGGGCCGTAACAAAATCCGCGATTGCTACTATTCACTTGCCGATTTCATCGCCCCATCACAGAGCAACCGGCACGATTACTTGGGCACATTCGCCGTAACCGGCGGCATGGGATCGGCCGAACTTGTCAAGCGATTCGAGGCCGACAACGACGACTACGGCGCTATCATGTCGAAAGTCCTTGCCGACCGGCTGGCCGAGGCCTTTGCCGAACGTCTGCACGAGCGTGCCCGCATCGATTGGCAATTCGGGCGCGACGAAAATCTCACCATCGCTGATATGATAGCGGAAAAATATCGCGGCATCCGCCCGGCGCCGGGCTATCCGTCGCTTCCCGACCACACCGAAAAACACATCCTGTTCGACCTGATGCAAGTCGAGCGTCAAATAGGCATGACGCTAACCGAAAACTACATGATGCTCCCGCCGGCCTCGGTCTGCGGATTTATTTTCTCCCATCCGGCATCGCACTATTTCGCCATCAACCGCATCACCCGCGACCAGGTCGAAGACTACGCCCGACGCAAAGGCATGAAACTCAAAGAGGCCGAAAAATGGCTGGCGCCGGTGCTGGGGTATGATGTAGAATAAAGGGTTCAGGGTTCGGTGTTCAGGGATCAGAATTTCACTTGTTCCCATGCTCCGGCGTGGGAACGCAGCGGATATCATACCGGTGCCATGCCCACACTGGCCGTGGGCATGTTCGATTACGCAAGAATCTTGCTATAAACCGACTAATACATTACATTGCCGATAATGGCGCCGCGTTTTGGAAACAAAATCACTTTCAGTGCCCGGGGGGATAGCCATGTTTCGACGATTTATCGTTTTGATTGCGTCCTGCACGCTTCTAATTGGTTGTTCCAAAGAATTACCCCAATTGCCCCTTAAGGTCGATAACGACGGCGGTTTCCGATTGAAGGAAATCTCACTGACAGAAGCGATTCAGCGTCAACCGGGATTGGAAAACTGCGGTGGCATGTCAGAGGATTTGGTAGATAATCCCGAGTACCTTGAAGATGCCGCCATGGTCAAGTATCCGCGATTTAAAGGATCGCGGCCGCTGTACGGACTAGCCGGGTTTAACCGCGACTTTTTGCCGTCCGACAAGGATATTAAATTTTTCTTTGCCTTGGATGCGTCCGGCACCAACGGATACGATACGCTTTATTTCGATGTCAACCACGATCTGGACCTGACTAACGATCCGCCGCTTAAGCCCAGCAACAAAACATGGCCGGCGGGATTGAAACCATGGTTGGCCGCTGATGATCGGCTGATGTTCGAGGAATTGGCTGTTCCCATCGATTTTGGTCCCGGGTATGGCGTCCAGCCCGTCAAGTTTCTTCCGGTATATATCAAGAATGCCTCAGTGCATTTTGTTCCATTATCGTTCTATGCGGGGCGAATCAAGATCGGGGATCATCCGTTCGACGCCATACTTGCGCGGGAAATGATTGGCACGTTGTGCAGGCTTAACGGGCATATCTTTCGGCTCTTCACTATGGAGCCCGGGGAAAAAAGGATGTATGAAGATGTTTTTCCGGGGGACGAATTGGATGCCTTTCGTTTCGTCGATGGAAAATATTATACCACTAGCGCTACGCCGGTGGGCGATAAATTGTTCGTCAAACCGTATATGGGCGAACTGGGCACTCTTAAAATCGGGCCGGGATCACGGGACATAAAAAACTTTACTGCCGCGGGATCCTTAACGTCGCTGGCATCTGCCGTGCAAGTAGGCAAACTCTCAGGGCGGATACCGGGAGAAATTCAAGCAGTTTCAGAGTGGCAGGTGCCGGTGGGCGACTATGCCATCTATTTTTTAGCAATTCATTATGACACGTTTAATATATACCTCCGTAGTAATTCCCACTCGGACGGCAAGTTGTGGAATCGGCGTGGACGGCCGCGGCTGCTTCCCATTCAGATCCGCAAGGATAAACCGTTCGTATTGGAACTGGCAAACAAACCGGAATTCTACTTCTCCGGCATGAAAAAGGAGAGGACATATAAACCGGGCGAAGTAGTTTTCTTCCGCGCAGTGCTCATCGAGCCGGTCTTGGATATCTTGTTCCGCGATCTAAAAATAAATAATAAATCTCTGGATCCCGTGGTTACCATCACCGATTCCAGCGGAAAGATCGTATCCGAAGGCCCCATGCCCTTTTGCTGAGTGGCTGATGGCGTACGCCGGTACTCGTGGCGAGTACCAGAAGACATCAAACTGACGGGCAAAAGCGAGACCTTCACCATTACAGTTCTTTACGATACGCTGGAACTCTACGGCAAAGTAGAAGCTTCACGCACGTTTACGATTTCCAGCAATTAAGGATTGGGGAACAAGAAAAAAAAGGGGTGGGCAGTTTACTGCCCACTTGCATGAGATGTTAATCGCGGTGCGTTTCACGCACCCTACTGACTATTTCAAGGGAAGAACGATTGGGAGTTAAACATGGATTGCCTTAAAGAAAAAAATCTCAAAGATTGCACCTGCACGTATAGTTGTTCCAAGCGCGGGCTTTGCTGCGAGTGCGTGCGATATCATCGCCAAGCCGGGGAAATACCCGGTTGCTTCTTTCCCAAGGACGGTGAAAAAACTTACGACCGCGGCATCGGCAATTTCATTAAGTTTTGCAAGCGGTAAGGATCGGCATGACGATCAGTACCCCGTCGTATGCAAAGTCGCCGCCGCGCTATGGGCCGCCGCCTCGTCTTGCCCGGCCTGCTGCACTACGACTTGCATGCTCGATCCTCGCACGGATGCCAACGATGCAATGCCCCAACCGTAGCCTTTCATGGGATTGTGCCACAGAATCTGGCCGGTAAGCGGATCAAGACAGTAGATATATCCGTTGGTCGAGGCAATCAAACGGTCGCCATCCAACAGGAATATGACATGTCCTTTATGCATCTGGTTGTTCGACCAGACGATTTCGCCCGTATCGCGATCCAGAGCCATTGCCTTACCGCTAAAACCAACAAAGATCAGTTGTTCGATAGTCATGGGCGTTTTCCTTTAATGATGGAGTATCACCCCATCATATCACCGTGCAGAACCGGCGTCACTCGGCATGCAAGTCCTCTATTGTTCCGTATATATTATATATTTAGATTTTATCCAAAAATTCATGTGTTGGGGCGGGGGGGTATACTCTCAACCCTGGAAAATTCGGCTTGTATATATTATAATGTTGAAACGTCATTTAAATTGCTTTTTCAGATATTTAATCCCGCTGGATAATAAAATAACACTATGAAGGTCGAAATCGAGAGAGAAGATGACGGGCGATGGATCGCCGAAATCCCGGAGCTTCCCGGAGTCATGGCATACGGGGATAATCGGAATGAAGCCGTCTCAAAGGCGGAAGCATTGGCCTTGCGAGTCATGGCCGACAGGCTGGAATATGGAGAAGAAATTCCAGAACTTAAGGAAGTATTCGCAATATCATCATGAGCTATTGGCCTGCGACCAAAGCCCGTCAAGTCCTTGCTGCCTTGCTTCGCATTGGTTGGGCGATCAAACGGCAGTCCGCCACATCTCATCGCGTGCTTGCCCGGATCGGTTGGCCCGACTACGTTTTCGCATTTCATGATGGTGAGGAGATCGGCCCGAAAATGTTGGCCCGTATTGCCAAACATACCGGACTGACACCTAAAGACTTGTGAGAAATGAAGCGAAAATGGGGACCATCCCATACTTTTTCCTTCTTGACCCTTAATAGCCCAACAGGGTAAATTGCCACATTGAGGTAAAATGCGCCTTTGTCGCAAACATTGCTGTTAAACTGGGTAATTTGCACATATCTGTATAATTAAGATTGGATTGAAATTTACATTTAGCCCGCTGTAAATACACGGCGGGTTAGAACAATAAGAATATGGAAGAGATATTTTCACAAATCGGCGATGTCTTAGGCGGCTTTTTCGGCGGAATAGGCCGGGGGATCGAACGCGCAATCACCAGTCTTTTCGGATCGTCTAACGCCCGCTATCTGAAAAAACTTCAGCCCACGGTTGTCGCCATCAACGCCTTGGAGCCCAAGTATCAGCAGATGACCGACGCCGAATTGCGGGAACAGACCGTCAAGTTCCGCAAACGGTTGGCGGCCGGCGAAACCCTGGAAGACTTGTTGATCGAGGCCTTTGCCGTGTGCCGCGAGGCCGGGCGCCGCGTGTTGGGTATGAGGCACTTCGACGTGCAATTGATGGGCGGCATGGTCTTGCATCGCGGGTGCATAGCCGAGATGGTCACCGGCGAGGGCAAAACCCTGGTCGCCACGCTGCCGGCCTATCTGAACGCCTTGGAAGGCAAAGGCGTGCACGTGGTCACGGTCAACGACTACCTCGCCCGCCGCGACATGGAATGGATGGGACCGCTCTATATGTCCCTGGGACTTACCGTGGGCGCGATCCAAAGCAACATGGAAACCGACCAGCGGCAAAAAGCCTACGACTGCGATATCACCTACGGCACGAACAACGAGTTCGGCTTCGATTATCTCCGCGACAACATGCGTCCGGCGGCCAGGAACGACAACCTGTTCCCCAAACATTTGCAGCAATCGCAAGGACCGCTGCACTACGCAATCATCGACGAGGTGGACAACATCCTGGTCGACGAAGCCCGCACGCCGCTTATCATATCCGGACCGGCCTTCGACGACGTCCGCCGCTACGCCATGGCCGACCGCATCGCCCGGCAGTTGAAAAAAGACCTCCATTTCGAGGTCAAGGAAAAGGAGCACACGGCCAACTTGACCGACGAAGGCGTTCGCGCCGCCGAACAACTGGCGGGCGTGGAAAGCTTTTACACCGCCGGGCACATGGAATGGCCGCACTTGATCGACAACTCGCTTAAGGCCCATCACCTTTACAAGCGCGACGTGAACTACGTGGTCAACGGCGACGAGGTGGTCATCGTCGACGAGTTCACCGGCCGCTTGATGCCCGGACGAAATTGGAGCGACGGACTGCACCAGGCGGTCGAGGCCAAGGAAGGCGTGCGCATCAAGGAGGAAAACCAGACCCTGGCCACCATCACGCTGCAAAACTTTTTCAAACTCTACGGCAAAATCTGCGGCATGACGGGCACGGCCATGACCGAGGCCGCCGAGTTCTGGAAAATCTACAAACTCGACGTGATCGCCGTCCCCACCAACCAGCCGCTGTATCGCATCAACCATGCCGACGTGATCTACCGCACCGACCGCGAAAAATACACCGCCATCGTCGACGAAATCGAGCGGATGAACAAATGGGACGTGGTGGTGTCGTCGAAAGGCGAGGCCTGGCCGGGCCGAATAGTCCGCGAAACCGAAAATTCCATCGATTTCGAGCCCAAAGGATTCAAAAACGACGTGCAAACCATTCCCCGCGATAAAATCAAGGCCATCGAGCGCCGCGGACGCCCGATCCTGGTGGGCACGGTCTCCATCGAACGCAGCGAACTGATCTCGCAGATGCTGGAAAAACGCGGCATCGCACACCAGGTCTTAAACGCCAAGCACCACCAACGCGAGGCCGAGATCGTGGCCCAGGCCGGGCGAAAAAGCGCCGTCACCATCGCCACCAACATGGCCGGCCGCGGCACCGATATCATCCTCGGCGGCAATCCCGAGGCCATGACCTGGGCCTTGCTGCAGGAAAAATATCCCACCCGCCTGGAAGTGCCCCAAAACGAGTGGGACGCCCTGGTCAACGAGATCGAACAACGCGAGCAGACCAAGGCAGAGGGCCGAGAAGTGGCGGCCATGAGCGGACTGCACATCATCGGAAGCGAACGGCACGAAGCCCGGCGCATCGATCTGCAGCTCCGCGGCCGAGCGGGCCGGCAAGGCGACCCGGGCTCCAGCCGCTTCTTCCTTTCGCTGGAAGACGACCTGATGCGGATCTTCGCCGGCGAATGGGTGAAAAACATCCTCACCCGCCTGGGCATGAAGGAAGGCGAGGCCATCGAAAGCCACATGGTCTCGCGCCGCATCGAAGGCGCGCAAAAAAAGGTCGAGGAGCGAAACTTCGAAATCCGCAAGAACCTGCTCGAATACGACGAAGTCATGGACGAGCAGCGCAAACGCGTTTACGGATACCGGCAAAACATCCTCAACGGCGCCAACTGCAAACAACTTATCGTGGACATGATCCGCCAGCAGGTCGACCACTATCTCGACGAATTTCTCGCCAAGGATTACGGCGCCGAGACGTTCGCCCAGTGGGCCGGCAAACAACTGACCATGGAGTTCGATCCCCGCGATTTCCGCGGCATGGACTTCGATCAGGCCCAGCAATTCGTCAAGGACGAGGCCCAACGCATGGTCGAGGGCCAGGTGCTCGATTTGATCGAGGAAAACCTCCCCCAAGACGAAGATCCCGGCGAGTGGAGCTGGGAGGCATTGACCAAGACGGTCAACGTCCGCTGGAAACTGAGCCTGCGCGACCGCGATCTGCGCCAATTGGGGCGCGATAAGGTGGGAGAAGATCTGATCCAGCGCGCCCGGGCCGCCGTGCAAAAAATCGACCTTGGCGACGGCGCGTCGTTTCTCGATCCCGATTTCGGCATCTGCTCGGCCTGCGCCTGGGTGCGGCATAAGTTCGGCATCGATTTGGAACAGTCGGCCGTGGGCGGCATGGAACTCGCCGCTTTCAAGGATCTTGTCCGCCGCCGCGCGGAGGAAGCTTATGATCAGCGGGAGTTCGAATATCCGGTGATGGCGGCGTTGGCTCATTTCACTACCCGCGACGCCGGCGGGCACAAGCATTACGATCGCGAGCAACTCGTGGCCTGGGCCCGCGACCGTTTCCAGGTCGACCTGGACCTGGAGGATTTGAAAAACAAGCAGCGCGACGAGATCCGCGCCATGCTCGTCGAGCATAGCCGCCGCTATATGGCCGGCTATGCCCCGGCCTTGGAAGAAGCCTTGGCCTGGGAGGCAAACGTCTTTCCGCTCAGGATGCCCGCCGAAACGGCGCCCAGCACCGCCGAGGAAAACAGCGAACTGAAAAAACTTTCCGACTGGCTCCTTTCGCAATACCGCTATGAACTTCCGCCCGAGAAAATACTCCATCTTACCCCGGAGCAACTTAAACGCCATCTGGCTATGGCCGTGGAGGAAAAATACCGCCCGGAAATGCGGCGCATGGAACGCTCCTTGGTGCTGCAATTGCTCGACACCGCCTGGAAAGACCACCTGCTCACGATGGACCATCTCCGCAGCAGCGTCGGCCTGCGCGGTTACGCCCAGATCGATCCCAAGGTGGAATACAAGCGCGAAGGCATGAAGATCTTCGAGCAGATGTGGACCTCCGTGGACGAACGCGTGACCGACCTGGTCTTCAAGATGGAGCAACTCGACGAGCGTTTTGTAAGCTCGACCTGGGCGCAGTCCGAGGCCGTTCACGAAGACGCCTCCTCGGCCGGCGATATCGCCTCCCAACAGCAGGCCGCCATCGAGGGCACCGAAACCGACCACAAGCCGCAGCCCATCCGCAACCGCCAGCAGCGCGTGGGGCGGAACGATCCGTGTCCCTGCGGGAGCGGAAAGAAGTTCAAGCAGTGCTGCATGAAGAAGGGGTAGAGCGGGACCAGCGACTGATGCGGGAAAATCCGTGGTACGCTGGACCATGCGGTAGGCGGGTGGTAGAATTGATCTTGAATGGATTGGAGAAGAAACAGGGGGTGGGAGTAGGGCCGCATGGTCCGGATGGGAGATGGAAATGCTTGACGCTGCGATCCAAAGCGACCTCTTGAAGGAAGTCGAGCAGCTTCCGCCGCCGCTTCAGCGGAAGGTGGTCAACTACGCGCACTCGCTCACCCAGCCGCGACCTCGCGGGACTCCGGGCAGGCAACTGCTGAAGTACGCCGGCATCCTCAGCCCGGAAGAAGCCGAGGCAATGATGACGGCCATCGAAGAGGGCTGCGAACAAATCGAACCCAATGAATGGTGAATTCCTCCTCGACACGAATATTATCATCC
>JBEKGL010000037.1:0-14566 GCA_050012815.1 Thermoguttaceae bacterium | reverse complement strand
CCGGCATGCGGATGGTCCGGCTTTGGTCGGCGATTGCCCGGGTAATGGCCTGGCGGATCCACCACGTGGCGTAAGTCGAGAATTTGTAGCCCCGGGCGTGTTCGAACTTGTCCACCGCTCGCATCAGGCCGGTATTGCCTTCCTGAATCAGATCCAGGAAGCTCAGGCCCCGGTTGCGATAGCGTTTGGCAATGGAGACCACCAGGCGCAAGTTGCCGGCGGAGAGATATCGCTTGGCTGTATCGTATTTTTTGTGCAATGCGGCAATGCGATCTAGCCGGCGGCTGAGCGTGGCCGGACTTTCCAGGGTCAATCGCATAAGATAACACAATTCCTTGCGGAGTTCCACGGCCCGGGCGCCGTCGTCTGGATCGCTTTGGGGTTCGGCCAGTTGTTTTTTGACGTTTTGCATGCGTTGCGAAATCTGATTGAGTTTATCGAGCATGGGCTGCAAGCGCTGGGTTCTAAGCCCGAGTTCTTCCACCAGGCGGACGGCCTTCACACGGCGTTGCAGCAACCGGCGCCATGCTTCACGGCGTTTTTTTCGGGGATGACGATCGTGGATCGCCAAGGTGAAATCGCGGCGGTTATGGACGAGCAAATGATGGAGCGTGTACAAATTAGGATCGAGCACCTTTAAGAGCCGCCGTTTTTCGCGGATGTTGATCACCGAGACTTCAATTGTCCGATCGAGGCGCACCTTGTTGTCGCGGATGCACTCCAACAGGCTGACGGCCGCCTGAAGCACGTAATCGTTGGCCAACATGCACTGGCGGAATCGCCGGCGGCTTGTTTCGATCCGCTTGGCGGCGGCCAGTTCTTCTTTGGGTTTAAGCAATGGTATCTCGCCCATCTGCATGAGATAAATCCGCACGGGATCGTCGATTTGATCGTCTTCGCCGGTAAGCTCTTCGGCATGATCGATTTCTTCATCCTCATCCAGATCGACATCGGCGAGAGATTCCGCAACGGCAAGTTCTTCTTCGGGCAGTACTTCGTCTACCGGCGGCAATTCGTCGTGGTACTCCGGTTGAATGTAGGTGCGATGCGGGGATTTTTTGCCGCGCGTCGATTTGCTGTAGTTGTGTTTGGGCATGGGGATCGTCAGGTTGGAAGGACCGACAAAATTGCACGAAACAAAGGGGAGCACTTCAAGTGCCAAAGGTCCTGATGAGAGATTGAGACGTTATAAGATGATGTTTTGCAAGAGGTTGCGGTGAAAAGCGCGCTTTTGTTGGGATTGTTTTTCTCCGTTTTGTGGGAAATTTGCCACAACAACAGGGAAACTGCGTGGTTAATTATCATCATGCCTTAAAAATCGATCGGGAAGACTATACTGGTATTAGCGGAAGTGAGACTTACAACTTTACGTTGGACAATTAACATTTTAAGGAATATCTGAATTATCACTTCCAGCGGATTTGGGACAATAGTCGATATTTTTAGAGTAGGGAAATTAACATGACGGTAAAACTTGATAAGACTGTCATGCCTTGAGAAATAGATGCTATTTTGGGCAGTAAATCAAGGAAGGGATAGTCATGGATGAACAATCCCGATTGTCATCTGGGGTGGCCAGGGGCTTGATCTTATTTCTGCTGGCTACAAATTTATCCAGTCCGATCCATGGGCAGACATCCGATGGATCGGGCCAAGGGGCCGCAAACAGTTCATCTCAAGCAGGAACGGCCGGTCAAGGAGGCGTTGATGCGGGAAGCCTTGATAAGCTGCTCGATATGGCCGACAAGGACGTGGGACAACTCTCCCAAGTCAATGTAACAGGAAAGACCGGTTCGCCTGCGCTCGACCAGCCGGTGAGCACCGTGGAGCGGCAGGAGAGTACGATAGGGCAAACCCCGGCGGCGGTATTCGTCATAACCAACGAAATGATCCGCCGTAGCGGCGTCACAACCATTCCCGATGCCTTGCGCATGGTTCCCGGTTTGGAGGTGGCTCAAGTCACCTCGAATACCTGGGCAATCAGTTCGCGCGGCTTCAATATGCGGTTCTCCGATAAACTTCTGGTGCAAATCGACGGTCGATCGGTTTACGACAATCTGTTCGGCGGCGTTTATTGGGACGTTCAAGACGTTCTTTTGGAAGATGTTGAACGCATCGAAGTTATACGCGGTCCGGGCGCTACGATCTGGGGCGCCAATGCGGTAAACGGCGTTATCAACATTATCACAAAGAAGGCGCAGGATACTCAAGGAGTTTTGATGCAGGCCGGGGTGGGAACACACGATCAAGGGTTTACCAATGCCCGCACCGGCGGCCGCCTTGGAGACGATTTGTATTATCGCGTGTATGGGAAATGGTTCGAGCGCGGTCCGGGAATCCTTAATGACATGGCCGCCACCGACGATTGGCGCCAAGCGCGGGGAGGATTCCGAATGGACTACAATGCAAGCGCTTCGGATGAGATGACCCTTCAGGGAGATTACTACAACGGATACAGCGGAGACATGACATATTTTGCAAACCCAAATCCGCCTTTTGTCACTTTCGATCGAAATAGCGTGCATGTTACAGGCGAAAACATTTTATATCGTTGGAAAAAAACCCGGGATGAGGATTCAGACTGGACTTTCCAAACTTATTACGACCGAACAGAAAGGCATTATCCCCTTACCGGATTGGGTATAAACCGCGATACGATGGACCTTGATTATCAGAACCGCCTCCCGTTGGGATCTCGCCAGGATATTATTTGGGGTTGTGAATATCGATTCACGCAGGATGCCATTCAAAACGTTCCCTTCACACTTTCCTTTAATCCCGACCATCGCTTCGACAATCTCTTCAGTTTTTTTTTGCAGGATAAAATCACCCTTATTCAAGACCGTTGTTATTTAACCACGGGATCGAAGTTTGAATACAACGACTATACGAATTTTGAATTCCAGCCAACCGTGCGGCTCTTATGGACTCCCACCAAGCGCCATTCAATTTGGTGCGCGGTTTCGCGCGCCATCCGCATGCCCGACCGAGCCAGCGATAATATGCAAATGCGTCTGCCCCCTGTGGAAATCGATCCCTTGCCGGTTTTTCCTGAGATCGTCGGAAACCCTGGAGTCCGATCGGAAGAATTGCTGGCCTGGGAATTAGGCGTCCGCGTGCAGGCGACCGAGCGATTTTCCTGGGATCTGGCATTGTTCTATAACCAATACGACAAGCTCATGGGAGCTACGCCGGGAGAACCGTATTTCGAACCCCCGGCCTACATCATTCAGCCCTACGTTTTTGGAAATACCACTTGGGGCGAGACTTACGGAGCGGAACTCGCGGCAAATTATAAGGTTAACGAACAATGGCGGTTAAAAGCGGCATACACTTATCTGGCGATCTTTTTACATTCCTCGCCCGATACCCTTGACTTTACTATTGAAGGAAACAATCCCATCAATCAACTATATATGCAATCATCATGGGATTTGGGCCGCAATTTGGAGTTTGATTTGATCGGACGCTACGTCGACACTTTACTTGTATACCCTGATCCAGTGCCCAACTACTTTGTGATGGATACGCGTCTTGCGTGGCACGCCCGGAAAAATCTTGAACTAGCTGTTGTGGGGCGCAATCTGTTTCACGGAACTTTTTATGAATACAATGCCAGCGTCAGTGAACTAGGCTTGGTGGGCACGAAAGTAGGCCCGGAGGTATATGGCCAGATTACTTGGCGGTATTGATTAAGAGATATGGGAAAGAGAACCGGAGATTGAGGATAGAGAATATATTTAGGCGCGGCCGGGCAGCGAGTTAATGTTGGTCCGGGATCGGGAGTTGCAAAAGTAATACAAATGGCTTTGATCCGTGCGGCGTATTAGGAACGAAATAATCCATATAATCATACTATTTTACCTTGAACAATCTACTTTTAATAAAGATCCAAATTATCACTTGTAGCGGATTTCCCATATATGTCGATATTTTTCAAGAGTGGACGAGTTGAAGTATAAATACGGCGGACAGTTATGTCCCAGGCATATTAGGGGCTATCTGAGGTATTTAATTTCAAGGAAGAGATCGCCATGAATATACGATTACTTAGGGAAACGTTATATACCCTTATATTGTCGCTGGCGGCTGCCTTATCGAATCCATCATACGGGCAGAGCACGGCTGGGGGCGGCCAAGGCGCTGCAAGCGGTCAAAGCAATGCCGATTCTGGTGGAGTTGATGCCGGCAGCCTCGACAAGTTGCTCGATCTGGCTGAGAAAGACGTGGGGCAGCTTTCGCAAGTCAATGTGGCCGGACACACCGGATCGCCTTCTTTGGACCAGCCGGTGAGCACCGTGGAGCGTCAGGCGAGTACGGTGGGCAAAACGCCGGCGGCGGTGTTTGTGATAACTAATGAGATGATTCGGCGCTCGGGGGCGGTTTGCATCCCCGACGTGTTGCGGATGGTGCCCGGCGTGCAGGTGGCCCAGATTTCCTCGGACGAATGGGCCATAAGCGCACGGGGTATAAATCAACAATATAGCAACAAGCTGTTGGTGCAAATCGACGGGCGCACGATATACGATCTTTTCTTCGGCGGGGTTGTGTGGGACATACAGGACCTGATTTTGGAGGACGTGGACCGGATCGAAGTGGTCCGCGGTCCCGGAGCCACGATCTGGGGTTCGAATGCCGTAAACGGCGTGATAAATATAATCACCAAAAAGGCGCAGGATACGCAAGGGGTTTTGGTCCAAGGCGGAGCTGGTTCGCATGAGTTGGGGTATACCAACGCCAGAGTCGGCGGACGCGCGGGCCAGGACATGTATTATCGAGTTTATGGCAAGTGGTATGATCGCGGCCCAAGCTATCTGCAAGACGGCGGCACGGCGCCCGACGAGAATCATCAAGGGCGCGCCGGTTTCCGCATGGATTATGATGCCAGCCGGTCCGACGCCATGACTCTGCAAGGCGATTATTATGACGGGAATACTGTGACCTTGGCACCAAACCAAATTCCTATTGCGCCCTACTCGGTATCGAGCAACGAAGACCACGTGACCGGCGAAAATATTTTATACCGTTGGAAACACACCATCGACGAAGATTCGGATTGGACGTTCCAGACATATTATGACCGGACCGAACGGCACTACTTTGATCCCGCTTACGGCTTGGATACCGACCTTTTCGATTTGGATTTTCAGCATCGCTTTCCGTTGGGAACTCGGAACGAGATTATCTGGGGTTGCGGTTACCGGTTATGGCAAGATTCCTTCCAGAATACGCAACCTTCTTCGGCCTTTTTCATAACCGTTGACCCGCCGGGGCGCTGCGACCATTATTTCAGTTATTTTATACAGGACAAAATCACCTTGGAGGAAGACCGCTGGTATCTCACTGCCGGCTCGAAATTTGAACACAATCCATATACGAATTTTGAATACCAGCCGACCGTGCGTCTTTTGTGGACACCCACCGAGCGTCATTCGATTTGGGGAGCGATATCGCGCGCGGTGCATACTCCGACTGTGCAGACGGATGATGCAATTGTAAGGTTGCCGACGGTTCCTACCCCTATCCCCTTGCCCACTTTTCCGTTGGCGATAGGCAATCCAAGTCTGCAATCGGAGGCGTTATTGGCTTACGAAATGGGAGTTCGGGTTCAAGCCACGGAAAAATTTTCCTGGGACCTGGCCATGTTCTACAATCAATACGAAAATCTTTTTTCATTTTTGCAGGGCACGCCCCAATTTGACCCGCCGGCCTATTTCATTATTCCGGAGTATGAGCGAAACGGCATGTCCGGCGAGACCTACGGCGCGGAATTGGCGGCCAACTATGCCGTCAACGAGAAGTGGCGTTTGTACTGCGCATATACGTATACGCGATTGTTTCTGCACACCGTTCCGGGACAGACCAATTATTACAACCCCGGCGAAACGCCGGTTAACCAGGTCTATGCGCAATCTTCCTGGGACTTGGGAAACAATTGGCAATTCGACCTGATCGGCCGTTACGTGGACGCCTTGCTCACCACAACCTCGCCGCCAATTCCTAATTACCTGGTCTTTGACGTCCGTATGGCGTGGCGCGCCCGGAAGAACTTGGAGCTGTCGGTGGCGGGGCGCAATCTTGGCAATGGATACTATTCTGAATACACTCCATTAACCAGTACGGTTGCATACAAAGTCGGTCCCGAAGTATACGGTCAAATAACTTGGCGCTTTTGAAATTCGGACATGAGGAAATATCTCGGTACATAGAGAGTTAGGTTGAAAAAACATGATTCGCCTAATGACATATTTTCGCATCAATGTTCGATCGGCGTTTTGTGCGGTCTTGTTCGCCTTCCGCGTTACATCGTCGAGAAAGACTTTGGCGAGTTCTGTTTCATGTGTGGTATTGGGGTGTTTGGCGGCGGGGATGATATTCTCTGTTGGCCAGTTCGCTTCCGTCCGGGGGCAGTCGCCCGAAGCCGCGGAATCGGCTCAACAGTCGGAGGCGATTAATCCGCAGTACGAGTACAACGTTAAAGCCGCGTTTCTTTATAGTTTTGGGCGATACGTTGAATGGCCCAAAGAGGCCTTTGCCGATCGCTCGGGCGCGTTTATCCTGGGCGTATGCGGGGAAGACACATTCGGGCAGATCTTGGATCGTATTGCCCAGTCCAAGACGATCCAGGGACGGCGCATCATCATTCAAAGGATGGCCACGATCGAGGAATTGCAGCCTTGCCATATCTTGTTTGTTTCCCGTTCGATTCCTCCCGCGCAACAAATCGCAATCATTAATAAAATGCGAGATAAAGGGACGTTGCTGGTGGGTGAAGTGCCGGGGTTCGCCGAGCGAGGGGGCGGGATTAACTTTTTCCTGGAGGGAGGCACGGTGCGATTTGAAATCAACGTCGAAGCCGTCCGGCAAGAAAAGCTATTACTCGATGCAAAATTACTTAATCTGGGGAAAAAGGTGTCGGAAGGCGCGCCTCAACAAGGAAAGAATTCCAATTGAGCGTGATTGATTTTACAACTCGCTCCGCAACAAGAGAAATTCATTGCAAGTTAAGTGGGCGGTAAATGATGTTTTTAGGTATCGGTTATAAACAATGATTTTGAATCCCTGCCGGTTAGGCGTATGCTGAAGTTTCGCGACTTGTCAATTCGAACTAAACTGGTATTGCTGGCCATGGTTTCGGCCAGTGTTGCGCTCGTATTGTCGTGTATCGGATTTGCGTTCAATGACATCAAAATGATGCGCGATTCCACGGTACAGAGCCTAAACACTCAAGCCCGCATGTTGGCCTTCAACAGCACGGCGGTATTGAGTTTCCGAGACGCGCCCGCGGCGCAACAATTGCTGAAATCCTTGAAATCGCAACCGACGATCGAATTCGCGTGTTTGTACGACAGCGGGGGAAAAGTGCTGGCCACGTATTTAAAAGAGGAGGTTCCCCAAGTCAATCCGCCGCCGCCCGGCGACAACGGCCACGAATTCACCGACAGCGGAACGCTGGAGATGTTCCAAAAAGTGCAAGACGGCGAAGAGTTCGTGGGAACCTTGTATCTGCGGGAAAACGTGAGTTTTTTAAGCCGACAATTGTTGGATTACGTGAAGATTGCATCGCTGATGATGTTATGTTCCCTGTTGGCCTCCGGCCTGCTGGCAGTGAACTTGCAGCGGGCGGTGTCCAAACCGATTCTGGCCTTGGCGCGAACGGCGGTGGAAATCACCACGGCGGGCGATTATTCGATCCGTGTTCGGCAGCCGTCCCGCGACGAGTTGGGCACTCTGTACGACGCATTCAATAAAATGCTGGAGCGGGTGGAGACTTCGGAAAAACAGTTGTTGGCGGCCCAGAACGTATTGGAAGAAAGAGTCCTCGAGCGCACCTCGCAATTGCGCCGCGAAATCGCCGAAAAAGAACGTGCGCAGGCCGAACTTGAACGCGCCAAGGACGCCGCCGAATCGGCCACGCACTCGAAAAGCGAGTTCTTGGCCAACATGAGTCACGAAATCCGCACCCCCATCACGGCCATTCTAGGCTTTGTGGAAGTGCTCCTGGAAGAACAGAAAGGGGATTGGGGAAAAGAGGAACTGGCCACCATCCAACGAAACGGCGAGCATCTGCTGGCAATCATCAACGATATCCTGGACATTTCCAAGATCGAAGCCCGGCGCATGACCGTGGAGCGGATTCCCTGCTCGCCTTTGCAGGTGGTCGCCGATGTGAATTCACTGATGCACGTGCGGGCCTCCGCCAAAGGCCTGACGTTGCGCGTTGAATTTCATACTTCCATTCCCGAAACCATCCAAACCGATCCCACCAGGGTCCGGCAAATCCTACTCAACCTCATCGGCAACGCCATTAAATTCACCGAGATCGGCGAGATAAAGTTGGTGGTATCGTTCTTGCCCGGCGACCGGCCCATGATGCAATATGATGTGATCGACATGGGCATTGGCATGACAGAAAAGGAAACGCAAAATCTGTTCCAGCAATTTTCCCAGGCCGAAACCTCCACGGCGCGCCGGTTCGGCGGCACGGGCTTGGGACTGGCTATCAGCAAACGCTTGGCGGAAATGCTTGGAGGCGATGTAACGTTGGTGCAAACCCAGCCCGGCTTAGGAAGTAATTTCCGCATGACTATCGCCACGGGGTCGCTTGTAGGCGTCGCCATGATGGAGCTGCCGAATTTGCTCACTCTGCAGGAAAGATCGCGGCATGGATCAATCGGACAGAAAGTAACGCCTTCCGTTTTGTTGCCCGGCAGTGTCTTACTGGCCGAAGACGGCCCCGACAACCAACGCTTGATCGCCCACATCCTTAAGAAAGCCGGGGCCGAAGTGACAATAGTCGATAACGGCAAAAAGGCGATGGACGCCGCAAGGGCCTCGGCTAAGGTCGGCCGGCCCTTTGATCTGATCCTCATGGATATGCAGATGCCGGTAATGGACGGTTATGAAGCCACCAGGACGCTGCGGGAAGAGGGTTACACGGGTTGGATCGTGGCCCTGACCGCCCATGCCATGGCCAGCGATCGCCAAAAATGCCTCAATGCCGGCTGCAACGACTATGCCACCAAACCCATCCAACGTAAGGAATTCTTCGCTACTTTGGCCAAATACATCGGCGAAGGCAGGCAGACCGTTCAGAAATAAGCGGTGTTTTTTCGACTGTTTATTTTATTGAGTCTTGTTGTCACAAGGCCGTGCGCTATACAAAATCATTCCGTCGAAGCGAGGGCTAATTGCTTAAGCGCATCGAGGATCGCCAGTACGTCTTCCAATGCGATGTCTTGCCACCCGGCGAGTTTGCGGCTGATGACGGCTAACTTGAAGAGTTCAAAGGCTTCAATGAAGTCCGCGGGCATTGGAGGCAGATTTTCAAACGGGCGAAAAGGTTTAGCGGGTTCGATGCCGAGCGTCGCTGAATCCGTGGCGACGGCTTCGCCGTAATCGAAAGGCGCCGAATCGGAAAGATGTTCAACTCTTGCCCCGGCGGCATGGACCTCGCCCAGCGCTTCAGTGATGGTTTTGGGCAATGACTGATCGCCGTTCGGCACACTGTCTTCATCCGCCTCGGTTAGAAAAATCTCCGATTCCTTGGGCTTTAGTTCCGGCTGGGCACCGAGCGCTTCCCAGCGCCGGCTGCGCATCTGGGCGATTGACCAGCCGTTTTGCAGGGCCCCTTCCAGCCACATTTCGGCGTCGGGCCAGTCCAAGGCCGTATAAAAATGGCTCCAATACAACCCGGGATACTCCTGGCATACGTCCGCGAATCGCTCGTACACCCGGCGCAACCGTCCCACGTGTTGCGGGGTCACTCCGTGTACCTGTTCCGCCCAGGCTTCATCGGTGCGACCGGCCACGGCCGCCCCGGCCTGTTGCAGTGCCTCGCGCCACTGGATGATGATTCGGCCTTTTTCCCAATTCGTGGTGCTAACCAGGCGGTTCCACCGGCCTATGTATTCCTGCGATGTATCGAGGACCAGAGAAGTAACTTCCGCTTCCAATGCAGAATCGTGGATCATATTAAGGGACTAGAGATTAAGGGTTAGAGAGGGATAGAGTCTTTCTTTGAGGTTTGCGAGCATCAAGTGAAGTAATTTGTCCAGTATGTAAAGCCGCGACCAGTGGTCGCGCTTTGGTTGCGGCCAAAGGACGCGCTAGGAACGGGAGATTTTGTTTAGCCTCGGCACTTATGCCGTGTGTAATGTCGGAAAATTTCCCGACACGAGTACCGGCCTCTAAACATAATTGCACGAAGCCGTTAAATGTACGTAGGCTGGGTTGGGAGTTCTATTTTTCCTCGGCTGTGGGAAAAAAGAACCTCATCCCAGCCTACGACCTAACGTGGGTGACCGGTAATTATTGTACCACAGTCCGAGATTTAGACGACAAGAGGTCGGATTTCAAGGGTGGATCGGAGTCGGCGAAATGCGGTAAAATCTGGTTAAAACAAACGTCGATCCACCATAAGACGTATGCCGCAAACCGGACGATGGACAGTGGAAAAAATGTCGATAAAAATGTTCGCTGGTTCCCACGCTCTGCGTGGGAACCAGCGTTTTCCAGCTCTCTGCATCAGCATAAAAGGCAAGAGATTCGCCCATGTCACCCGTTCCCGCGCAGAGCGTGGGAACGAGATGAATGTTTGTTAATAATGCACGGCAAATTATTTGTTTTGTTGCTTGGCTGGATTCGCTTCAGGCGCTTTGGCATCGGCGCCGGCGGAATTGGCTGGGGCGTTTTGCTCGGAGTTCCTTGTGGTGTTTTTCGGTTCGATCACCTGAAACACAAATAACACCCGCCCGATGCGCGGCGAAGCAGCCTGGCCGGATGGCTCGGTGTGGAAATTATTTCGCGGCGAATAAGCATCTTGCCGGTTTTGCGCTGATCGAGCAGGTTGTTGTTCCTGTTTGATGTCAAGCTGGTTCTGAACTGCTTGAGCCGATGAATTTAATTGTATTGTTTCAGGCAGCAATGCCTTTTGGGCGGTACCCGCGAGACTTTGTTTTTGATCTTCCGTTGCAACGCCGGATGCTTTTGCGTTATATCCGTAGGAAAAAGGAATATGTTGAGCTCGTCCCAACACGACTTTTGTGGACGTGGAGGAATCGGTCTTGAAACCGAATTGGGATTGACCTCCAGCCGGTTCCGCGGTTTGCGCTATTCTGGCCCGCGCTTCCAGGGCTGATTTAGGAATTTCGCGGCGGAAATTGGCGCCGGCTACGGCATGTTGAAGCCGGGAGTCCTCTTTTGACGACGCGACCGATACGTTTTTGAAGGCGTCGGTTTGGGCCGATAGACCGTTTAACGCGGCTTCGATTTGGGCGGGCGAGGCTTCCACATATACGATTTCCAAAGGTCCTGCTTTGGAAAGTTCAATTGCGGACAGATTTTCGGCATCCCGATTTTCTTTCGGCGTTTCGCTCCAAACAATGGCGTTGTCCGCAAGAATCTTATCAAAGGCGTGGTTTTTTACAGCCTCCGGCGTAATCTCGCAATGGACTACAAGTAACTCATCTGCCGATGCGGCTTTTCCTGTTGCCCGGTCGGCGGATTCTTTCTCGCCGGCTTCTTTTTCGGCGGGTGGCTCGGCCGGTTTGTTTTGAGATAAGGAATTACTTGCATTCACGGTTTCGGCAATTAGGGGTCCGCCCGACTGGGATTGGCTTTGGATTGTAAGGCCTGCTGCGGGAGTCGAAGGCGGCGCGGCGGATTCGGCCGCCGCAGCGGCGCCTTTGGCCGCCGCCTTAAACGCGGCCTTGGGCATATCCTTGGCTGCAAGTTTATCGCTGAATGTTACGCCGTCTTTTTTTGCTAAATCCGCTCTATCCAGGGCGGACCGTTCCGGTGCGGCGGCGGATTTGCCTTCGGCCGGCTTTTCCACGCCTTCTAATCGCCCTAACGCATCCGTCTTGCCCGCCTCACCACCGGATTTTCGCAAGGCTGATAGTTCGTTCCGGTCGCCTAAGTCCGGAGATTGCACCGCCCGTTTGTCGGAGGTTCGCTCGGTGATGGTTTGTTTTACCTCCGGTTTGGATGCCATGGCGATATTTCTTTCCGCATTTCCGGGCGCGGCGACGTTGCGGTTAGCATTCTGATTGGGATAGTACACCATGAGCAATACAGCCACGGCGACAATCACGATTTCCCAAACCCACAGGCGGGGATTTTTCAGCCGGCGGAGGATTGTTGAATAAATGGGGCTTGGCTCCGAAAAAATGGGGACAGGCACCTCAGCGGAACCAGTCCCCATTTTTTCGGTCAACCTGCGGCGTTCGGCGATTCGCAAGACGTTTTCGCTGAGATCCTCGCCCAATTGTTGCCGGGGCAAGGATTTTAGCGCGGCGCTAAGCGAGCGCAGTTCATCGAGCAGTTTGCCGGCGGCAGGCTTTGTCGCCAGCAAATGTTCGACTTGCGCACGCTCCTCGGCGGTCAATTCGCCGTCGAGATACGCGCTCAGCAGTTCGTTATCCGGCAAATCGTTCATGGCTAAATAATTTTGGTTTTCAGTTGTAAGTATTAAGTTATAAGTCAACGGCAATTAACTTGTCACTTAAAACTTATAACTTATCACTTCTTTCAATTCCTCGCGCAATTGCAGTCTTGCCCGATGCAGGCGGCTGCGCACTGTGCCTATTGGCAGGTCCAGGATTTCGGCGATTGTCTCGTACCCGCAGCCTTCGATTTCGCGCAGCACCAGGATTTTGCGGTGTTCGTCGCTTAGTTGTTTAAGCGCGTGCCGGACTTGGCGGCAGCGCTCCTTCTGTTCGAGTTGTTCCAGGGGGCCGTTGCAGTTGTCCATCGGTTCCAGTCCGATTTGTTCGCGGTTGCGGTCGATCGAACCCACGGGCTTACGTTTTCTGCGCCAAGCGGCGGCTATGTTAAAGGCGATGCGGTATAACCAAGTATAAAACGCACTGGAGCCGCGGAACGTGTCCAATTTGATAAACGCCTGGACAAAGGCCTCTTGAACGATATCGCGTGCGTCCTCGACGTTGCCGGCCAGGTGCGCGAGGGTGTTGAAAAGCCGGTCCTGATACTTTTCGACCAGCTTTCCAAAGGCCGCGGTTTGGCCTGCCAGGGTTTCGGCGATCAAATTGGCGTCATCGCTCACGTCAGGCTCATAATATAAGATGCTTTATCCCGCCCTTAAGTTCCCATACCCACCATATCGGGTATATTATAGTGGCTGAAAGATGGGCAAGGAGAAGACAGTCAGATTATATAAGCATTTTCCTCTATTTTCCAGTTTATCTCCAGCCCCAGCGTAAAGGTTTCAAGGATTATAGATTAAGGAAAAAGATTTTACTCCGTATTCTTTGTTGAGATATTTGCTGTCCGTGTCCGCTCACGCCTATTCACTACCCCCTATCTTCATCCCCAGATTTTTCACCAGGAATGACCAAAGGTCGGCGACTTCTTCGATTCTTTTGCTCACCGGCATGCCTCCGCCGTGGCCGGCGCGGGTTTCGATGCGTATGAGCACCGGGGCGTCGCCAGCCTGATCGCGTTGCAATTCGGCGATGAATTTGAAACTGTGGCCGGGCACTACGCGGTCGTCGGTGTCGGCCGTGGTAACAAGCGTGGCCGGATATCGCGTGCCGGGCTTCAGGTTGTGATACGGCGAATAGGCCAGTATCGCCTTAAAATGCTGGGGATTATCCGGAGAGCCGAAATCCTCGGTCCAGGTTCGGCCTTCGGTAAACAGGTGGAAGCGGAGCATGTCCATTACGCCCACGGCAGGCAGACATGCGCCGAACAGTTCCGGGCGCTGCGTCATGACCGCGCCCACCAGGAGTCCGCCGTTGCTGCCTCCCTGGATGGCGAGTTTGTCGGATCGGGTGTATTTATTATTGATGAGCCAATCGGCCGCGGCGATGAAATCGTCGAAAACGTTTTGCTTTTGCAGTTTCGTGCCCGCCAGATGCCAGGCCTCGCCGTATTCTCCTCCGCCGCGTAGATTCGCCTGGGCATAGACTCCGCCCATCTCCATCCAGGCCACGCGGCTGATGGAAAATGCCGGCGGCAGGGAAATATTGTATCCCCCGTAACCGTAAAGCAGCGTCGGATTCGCTCCGTCAAGCTTGACGCCTTTTTTGTAGGCGATGAACATCGGCACGCGCGTGCCGTCCTTGCTCTTATAAAAAACCTGTTTGACTTCATAATTGTCCGGGTTGATTTTCGCCTCGGCCCGGCGGAACAGGCGGCTTATCCCGGTAATGATGTTGTAGTGATATATGCTCGGCGGCGTGGCAAAACTGGAAAACGTGTAAAACGTCTCGATATCGGTCCGCTTGCCCGAAAACCCTACCACCGCCCCGATGCCGGGAAATTCCACCTCGCGCACAAACCGGCCGTCGATGGCAAAAACCTTCACTTGCGGCAAAACATCCTTTAGATACGAAGCGATTAACCGGTCGGCGACAAAACTCGCCTGCGTCAAGGTCCCTTCGGCTTGGGGAACGATTTCCTTCCAATCCGCCCGCTTGGGCTTGCCAAGGTCGATGGCTATGAGCCGGCGGCGCGGGGCGTCGAGATCGGTTTTAAAAAACAATACCTGGCCGTCGTTGCCCACATAAGTATATTCGTTGTCGAAGTTGTCGATTATCTCCAC
>JBEKGL010000036.1:0-14573 GCA_050012815.1 Thermoguttaceae bacterium | reverse complement strand
ACAGTGGATGGGCTGGCCGCTCGGCCCGCATTACGAGGAACAATCGAACGTCACCCAAGCCCACAAACTGCAAGGCAAACTCATGCTCTGCGTGGGCGAGGCCGACGAAAACGTGGATCCCGCCTCCACCATGCAAGTCGTAAACGCCTTGATCAAGGCCGATAAGGACTTCGATCTGATTGTTTTTCCCGGCAAAGGACACGGCGCGGGCCAATCGCCTTACGGCGAGCGCCGCCGCGCCGACTTTTTCGTCCGCAATTTACTGGGCGTGGAACCGCGAGGAGAAAAATAAAGTAAGAATGAAGAATGCAGAATGAAACTGCTTGCGGTTTCGCGCTGTTCAATGCCCGATCGTTCCGACTCGCTCCCCGACCAACCTTCGGTCGGTGCCCGGTTGCGGCTAAACTGAAAACTGAAAACTGATAACTAACACATGAAACCATCCGGCCATCCCCGCGGACTGTACGTTCTTTTCTTCACCGAGATGTGGGAGCGGTTCAGCTATTACGGCATGCGGGCGCTGCTAGTGCTCTACATGGTTGCGATGGTCGAAAACGGCGGGCTGGGTCTGGACGACAAAAACGCAACCGCCATTTACGGCCTTTATGTGGCCGGCGTTTACATGGCGGCCTTGCCCGGTGGTTGGATAGCCGACCGCTTGCTCGGCGCACAGCGGGCCGTGTGGTGGGGAGGGATAATAATCGCCTTGGGGCAATTCATCTTGATCATTCCCCGGGAACAGACCTTTTTTCTCGGCTTGGTTGTCATAACCCTGGGCACCGGCATGTTAAAACCCAACATCAGCACCATGGTCGGTCGGCTCTATCCCGAGGGCGGCGGACGCCGCGACGCGGGATTCACGATCTTCTACATGGGCATCAACCTCGGCGCGATGATCGGCCCGCTGATCTGCGGATTCTTTGCCAAGCAAATCGACTGGCACTACGGATTCGCCGCCGCCGGAGTGGGCATGGTTTTGGGGCTGATCCAATATCGGCTCTTCGCCCGACATCTAGGCGATGCCGGCAAGCGTATCAATTCGGCGCAACCAACCAGCCGAAACGATTGGGCTCTGCTGGGTTTGGGATTGGCGATTCTAATATCGGTCATAGTCTTGGTATTAACGGGGATAATAGAAATCGATCCAGACTGGTTGGCGGAAAGAACAAGTTATGTGATTATTTCCATGGCCGTGTTGTATTTTGCCTACTTGTTTTCATTCGGCAAGCTGGACGGCACGGAAAAGAAAAGGATCGCCGTAATTGCGATACTCTTCGTCACGTCGGCCATATTTTTCGCGGGGTACGAACAGGCCGGATCAACGTTTAATCTTTTTGCCGAGCGATATACCAACCGGTTTATCAGTTTTTTGAACTTCGAGACGCCGGCCAGTTGGATTCAATCGGTTCCGCCATTTTTTGTCCTTATTCTTGCCCCGATAGCGGCAGGGCTATGGATGTTTTTGGCCCGCCGCCAAAAAGATCCCTCCATACCCACGAAATTCGGCCTTGGATTGCTGTTTCTCGGTCTCGGATTTGTGGTTATGGCGGGGGCGGCGGTATTTGTGGCTAAAGGGGAAAAAGTCCTGCCTACATGGCTTATCGCCACGTATTTTTTGCATACCGTCGGCGAGCTTTGCCTTAGCCCTGTGGGTTTAAGTTCCGTCACGAAATTAGCGCCCCAGCGGCTTGTCGGACAAATGATGGGGATCTGGTTCCTGGCCACGTCGCTGGGCAACCTGTGCGCCGGAGTGATTGCGGGAAAATACTTTACGAAAGAATCGGTCCCTCAAATGCCCGGCCGATTCATGGTTATTGTGCTGATTGCCGCCGGCGCCGGAATAGTGCTGCTCTTGCTGGCAAAACCCATCAAGAAGCTGATGCACGGAGTGCAATATCCGATCCTATTTTGTCGATTACAACACTTCGATTCCGTTGACCAGACGTTCGCCGCGCGTAGTAAGACACATGGCTATGTGTTGGGCCAATTGCTTGCAGTAGTAGCTGTCGCAGCGTCCTTTGAGGACTACCGAGTCGCTATCGACGACGACGCTCAGATTGCGCACTCCGTGGCCGGTCTCTTGTTGAACGGCCCTTTCAATCGAAGCGGCCAACTCCTCTGCTTCTTCCAAGGTTTCCGGCAAATAATCGCGGAACGTCCGTGAGGCCAATCCGGCCGAGGCGGGCTGATCTTCCATGGATTTCTCCTTGATGGCCGCAAGGAATCCCTTCATCCAGCGGCATCAGCAGAAATGCCCAGGAACATCCATGTTCCAACGTATGTACGCCATCCAGGTTTGTTCCGTGAGTCTGCGTTTTAGCATTACCCGTAGGATGGATTTTAATCCGTCCCACGGCGTTATTCATTCAATTCCACTTGAATCGAATTGCTCACTTCAATCCCTTTGCAGACCGAACGGACGACCTCCTGTGCTAATTGCTTGTGGTAGAAGCTGGAAACGTTGCCGGATATAAATAGCGCGCCATCACGTTGCTCGACCTGTAATTCGTGTAATTCGAAGAACGGACTGTTAGTCAACGCCGCCTGTGCTCGGGCATGTAAATCGTTAAGCAATATTGCAGCCATTCAACTTAAGCTCATCACACGGAGCATAACAACCTAATATGGGGCCAAACTTGCATATTTCCCACAACTCGTAATTTAGCTCTAAAAATCAATTAAAGTCAATCCCACAAATAGCAGATTCTTTTTTATTCGTATAAACCCGGGCGGAGGCCGTTTTGTCGACAGCACAACCTTAACACCCCCGCTTTTATTCGTTAGAACCCTGGGTTTCCCTTCCGTGTGCCGGCAACACTAAGGGATCAGGGAACTTTAATATCGGCAAAAAGAAAAAACCCTGACAGGGCTTGGTGGTTGGGGCAAATTAGAGAGTTATTACCGGCTTGCTAGCAATGAATTCATTGGGAAGGGATTTGGATTCCCGGCCCAGCCGGCAAGATAGGGACTGCTATAAAAATGCCGCCACAAATTTTGGAAAACTATCTTTGTTTAGCGACAAGCCGCCGATCAGCGGTCGAGTATCTTCCGGGATTTCAGGTATGCTAGCACATCCTCGGCCAGTGTCTCGGCCGATTTACTGCCGGCATCCAGGACCATCTCCGCTTTGAGCGGCGGTTCATAAGGATCATCTATGCCCGTAAAGCCCTTGACTTCGCCCAGCCGGGCCTTTTTGTAAAGGCCTTTAGGATCCCGGGCTTCGCAGACTTCCAAGGGGGCATCGACAAAAATTTCAATAAAATCGCCCTCCGCAAGCAAAGACCTGACCCGATCCCGATCCACTCGATATGGACTGATAAAAGCCGTGATGGCAATTATGCCCGCATCGCTGAACAGCTTGGCCACGGCCCCGATGCGGCGGATATTTTCCTCTCGATCCTGGGCCGAAAATCCCAATCCAAACCGCTTGGCAAACTCTTCCCCATGCCGTGGTTTGAGCATCCCGGGCGCGGCATTCAGGCCGTGGCGGATGTTATCGCCATCGAGCACAAAACTGTGCAGCCCTAAACTGTGGAGTTTGTGGTCGATCAGGTTGGCCACGGTGCTCTTGCCGCAGGCGCTAAGACCCGTGAACCAAATCACGCATCCCCGGTGAGAGTTAAGTTTTTCCCGCTCTTCGCGCGTTACGGCATGATCGTGCCATTGCACCTGAACTTGATGGTCGGCTGTCATAATAGTTTCTTCACCTTGTTTAAGTTATTGAGTATTGCGTTTGTTTGTATGCCCGTTGGGTAGGAGATGCCCCAATGTGGTTATGGCATCATTCCATCGACGGGTATCGTGCATTAACTTTGGAGTATGAACCCGAAAAAACAGGCTCAAAAACTAAACATAAATTCAAATCCCTGAACCCTGAATGCTGATCCCGTTATATATGAAACCACGAATGATACGTTGACACTGACCTTTCCGCAAGAGTCATCGGTACTTGATAAATTCATCATTAAAGCAATGATTATTCCTGTCTGAGTGGGGTCGCATCAAAAAAATAATGTCGATATAATATGAGGTTCCGTAAAAAAAGTGCTTTTAAAACGAGTGGGTTAGTATGAGCCAAATCGAAACGATTGTTACACGTACGCCGGTATCACCAACGCCGATTGGACGTTCGGCTGAAAACCTGTATGAAAAATGCACTGCTTTGGCGCGAAATCTGTGGTGGAGTTGGCATGCCGAAGTGATCAACCTGTTTCGCGACCTCGATCCCATCCGTTGGCGGCAACTCGATCATAACCCGATTGCCTTACTAGCGGAATTTACGCCCGAACGCCTGGAAATGCGGGCGGCCGAATTGGTGCTTTATAGCCGCATAAATCAGGCTTACCGCCGGTTGAAAGAATATATTTCCGTGACTCCGCGTTGGGGTAGAACTCACGGCGGCGTGCTGGGTTCCAAGCCGGTAGCCTATTTTTCGTTGGAGTTCGGCGTGCACGAGTCGGTGCCGGTCTATTCCGGCGGTTTGGGGGTCCTTTCCGGCGACCATATCAAAAGCGCCAGCGGCTTGGGCGTGCCGCTTGTGGCCATCGGATTGTTTTACGATCAGGGCTATTTCAAGCAACAACTCGACATCAACGGCTGGCAGCACGAAGAGTACATCGATACGAAGGTCGAAAATTTGCCAATGGAGCCGGCCATGGGCACCGACGGCAAGCCTATTACCATCCGCATCGACACCCGCACCGGACGGCTGCTTGCCAAAGTATGGCTGATGCGCGTGGGCCGGGTGAATTTGTATCTTTTAGACTGCGACGTGCCAAGCAATTCTCCGGAAGACCGCGAACTGACCGCCCGGCTTTACGGCGGCGACAATCGCACGCGAATCCGCCAGGAGATGGTGGCCGGGGTGGGAGGCGTCCGGGCGTTGCGGGCCTTGGGAATCAGCCCCGGCGTATATCACCTTAACGAAGGACACAGCGCTTTCGCCACTATCGAAGCCATCCGCGAGCGGATGAAAGACGACGGCATGAGTTTCGACACCGCCCTGCGCGACGTGGCACAACACACCGTCTTTACCACCCACACGCCGGTCCCCGCCGGACACGACCGATTCGACAAAAATCTCATCGAAGAACACCTTGGACCCCTGCGCGACGATTTGGGCGTCTCGCTGGACCAACTCATGGGAATGGGTCGCGTGGAACCGCAGAACGACCACGAATCCTTCTGCATGACCGTGGTGGGCTTGAAACTCTCCCGCCGCGCAAACGCCGTGAGCAATTTGCACGGGCACATCACCCGCCGCATGTGGGCCCATCTCTGGCCTTGGCACGTCGAGGAAGAGATACCCATCGGGCACATCACCAACGGAGTACACATTCAAAGTTGGCTGGCCTGGCAGATGCAACAACTATACGATCGTTATTTCCCCGCCAACTGGATGGAACGCATGGGCGAGCCGGAAGTATGGCAAACAATCCATGACGTGGACCCCGGCGAATTGTGGGAAACGCACTACGCCATGAAAAATATGCTCCTGGCCTTTGTCCGGCGGCGCGTCAGCCGGCAGTGCCGCCGCCGCGGCGAAAGCGACGAAGCCGTCGAGGCCGCCCGGAATATCCTCGATCCCAACATCCTTACCATCGGTTTCGCCCGGCGTTTCGCCACCTACAAGCGGGCGGCCTTGATTATGACCGACATGGATTGGCTGGCCAAAATCATCAACGACCCGGACCGGCCAATTCAAATCATCTTTTCCGGCAAGGCCCATCCGGCCGACGAACCCGGCAAACAACTTATCCAACGAATTGCCAACCTGCGCCACGATCCCCGCTTTGCCGGACGCATCGCCTTTGTCGAGGATTACGACATCAACGTCTGCCGGCATTTGATCCAGGGAGTGGACGTGTGGCTGAATAATCCGCGCCGGCCTTTGGAAGCCTCCGGCACCAGCGGCCAAAAAGCCGTGCTCAACGGCGCACTGAATCTATCCATCCTCGACGGCTGGTGGGCCGAAGCCTACGACGGCTCGAACGGTTTCGCCATCGGCAAGGGAACAGCGCATATCGACGAGCAGATTACCGACTCCCGCGATTACGCCGATCTGCGACGCGTGCTGGCCAATGAAGTCATCCCCTTGTATTACGACCACGACGTGGACGGCCTGCCCAGGGCCTGGATCAAACGCATGATGAACTCCATCAGCTCCTTGGCCTGGCGATTCAGCGCCGACCGCATGGTGGCCGACTACGTCCGCTTTACCTACCTGCACGCCGCCGGCGGCCTAAGCTGCGATATGAACGTGAAGTAAAAGCAAATAGGGATTGGGGATTAGGGATTAGGGATTGGGAAAAGATGAAAGAAGCCGCTTGCGGTTTTGCGATTTCCACTGCCCACCGCACACATTATTCCTTATTTCTGCCCCCTAACCTCTAGCCCCTAGCTCCCATGAAAATCTTCGTTCTCCTCGGCCATCAGAAGCAAGGAAGTTTTTGCCACGCCATCGCCGCCGCCGCAATGGAGGAGCTCAAAGCGGCCGGCCACACCGTTATTTATCACGACCTGTACGCCGAAAAATTCGATCCCATCTTGCCCAATGAAGAAATCCTTTGCGGCGCCAAACCCGACCCGGTCGTTAAGCGGCACTGCGAAGAAATCGTCGCGGCCGACGGATACGTGATAGTGCATCCCAACTGGTGGGCAATGCCCCCGGCGATCCTCAAAGGCTGGTTGGATCGCGTCATCCGCCAGGGCGTGGCCTATGAATTCACGGCCCAGGGCGTAAACGGGCTTTTAAAGGGCCGCAAGGCCGTGGTATTCACCACCTCGAATACCCCGCGTGAAGACGAATTAAAACTCTTCGGCGATCCCCTGGAAAATCTCTGGAAAACCTGCATATTCAACTTCTGCGGCGTCGAGGATTTTCACCGCCGCAACTTCGAATCAATCATTATGAGCACGGCCGAACAACGCTCAGATTGGCTCAACGAAGTCCGTCAAATCATCCGCCAGCGATTTGCAGAATGAACAAGGATTCTAAATATTAAATCAAAAAATCGTTGAAGATTTTGATAATCCAAGAGGTCAAAATGCAAAATAGTATTTCAAAAGAAAGTATACTGCGCCTCATTGAAACACAGGGGATTGAATGTAAGAAATCGCTTAGCGAGCAAAAAGAAGGTATGAAAACACTTAACGCTATGCTAAACGCAAACAATGCTAAGGGGGTGGTCCTCTTTGGTGTATCTCCTGATGAGACAATTTGTGGCGTTGATCCTGGAAATCTCGACAAGGCCCAACTATCGTTAATTCAACATATCCACTCCCAATTTCACCCTCAATTTTCTCCTGAAATTGAAATCATAGAATGTGAAGGAAAATATATCCTTATAATCCGTGCTATTCGAGATCAAAAAGTACCGCTTTATGAATATGATGGAAGAGCTTATATTCGTGAAGGTTCTAGTAATCGGCAACTTACTCTAACTGAAAAGCTTGATATCATCCGACAGCGCGATCGTGACCACCATCAAGGACCTTGGCGATGCAACCGATGTGGTGCCATGGCTGGCCAGTTTATAGGCGTGGAGGTGACAGACAAAGGAATGCATAAAAATTATAATTGTGAATGTGGTGGCGAGTACTGGCCTGCGAAATGGGAATAATTCAATTTTATTTTTTCGTTAAAAATTCAAATTTATTCTGTACACATTTTGGAACAGATATCGGCACGAAAAAGTCGGCGGGATATAGATAATCTTCGCCGGATTCATCGATAACACGAAGCATCTTTTCTTTGGCGGCGGAACGGTCGGGCAGCACTCGGTAGACCTTGCGCAGCTCCTGCGAGGCGGGATAGTCATTGTTGCAAACGCATAACACGAAACGGCCGCGGGATGCGGTAGCTTGTGTTGAAGTATTTTTACGGGATGTGCCGTTCGATCTTGATTTCTTTTTTTCCAATTCCGTGCGCTTCATGCCAATGATTATACCGGAAAGCCGAATTATCTCAACCACGAAGTACACGAAGAGCACGAAGCGAAATCAATTTTAATTCTTCGTGTACTTCGTGGTGGATTTCTCTTGTTTGATCCACATTGCTATTTTCATCAACAAGGATTATTCTTAAATGATAAAAGTACTTTGAACGTTTTTAGGGACTGCGATGGACCCAAAAAAGTTGGCGGGCCAAACTGTGATGGTCACCCGGCCGGGCGGCGAAGATGACGCTCTATGCAATCAACTGCGCGAGTCGGGCGCTGAAGTATTGGTGCAGCCGGTGATTCGCATCTCCGATCCGCCCGACTGGCGGCCGGTCGATGCCGCTCTGGCCCAATTGCCCCGGTTCGATTGGATTGTTTTCTCCAGTGTCAACGGCGTGCGTTATTTCATCGGGCGGTTCCTAACCGCGGGCGGCGATTTGCAACAGTTTAAACGAATAAAAATTGCGGTCATCGGCCCGGCCACAGCCGAGGAACTTTTGCGGCATAATCTCCGCGCCGAGGTGGTTCCGCCGGAGTTTCAAGCCGAATCGCTGGCCCATTCGCTTGTCGGCGAAGCATCCGGCAAACGATTTTTATTGATTCGTGCAAGCCGCGGACGAGAGGTTTTGGCCGAACAATTAAACAGGGCAGGGGGGAGCGTGGAACAAGTCGTAGCGTATACCAGCAGCGACGTCGACCGGCCCGATCCTGAAATTGCAAAAATGCTCGACGCCGGGCGGATAGCTTGGATCACGGTCACCAGTTCCTCGATTGCCCGATCGCTCGCGGCCATGTTCGGCGACAAATTGCGGCAAAGCAAACTGGCCAGCATAAGTCCGGTGACTTCGGCGACTCTCAGAGAACTGGGTTGTGAACCGGCAGTGGAAGCAATGCAATATACAATGCCCGGTTTGGTCGATGCCATACGATATGCAATGGATTAATATAATATTCCCCTTTTTCCCAATTTCCCCTTTTTCCTCATTACACTGATTTTTTATGTCGCAAAAAACGGTGTTTCAGTCACTACTAGGGTAGAATCTGGCTTTCTTTCCATCCGGAGGGATTAGTGTGTAGCACAGATGAGCAGTTCATACGCGATTGCCTTAACGGCCACCCGGAGGTATTTCGCCACTTGGTGTCGCGGCATCAGGCTGCGCTTTTGGGGTACCTTCGCGGACGACTTTGCAACGAGGAAGAGGCCGCCGAAGCCGCTCAGGAGACGTTCGTGCGCGCCTACTTCGCTTTGCGAGGTCTGCATAAGTTGGGATCGTTTTTTTCCTGGCTTGTGGGCATTGCTGAGCGCGTAGTGAAGGAAACTTGGCGCGACGAAAAACGGCGGCAGTGCGTCGCTTTTGACGATCGGCAGATGGCCGAGACACATACGCAGTCCGGCGATAGTCCGGACACGGATGTGACCGAGGCGGTTGGCCGATTGCCCGATGCGTATCGCGAGGTTGTGCTAATGCGGTACTACGGAGGACTTTCCTGTGCTGAAATCGGCCGGGACCTTGGACTGCCCATCGGAACAGTGACTAAGAGGCTATCGCGAGCTTATGCATTGCTCAGAGAATGCCTCCAGGAGGGTAATCACACCGGGAACAGCGAGGTGAAATCATGAATTGTTCGGAATGTAGAGACGATTTTGCCGCTTATCTGGAAGGTCTGTTGGACCCTGGTGCGGAAAGCCGGATCAAGTCGCACCTAACGGAATGCCCGGCCTGCCGGGCCGAATTCGACGAGGTGCAGCGTGTTGTGGTCCGTCTGACGCGCGCCGGGCCCGGTGCGTCTGGGATTTCATTGGAAACCCAAGTGATGGACCGGATCATTCATGAGCAGACCCTGGTTATAAGGAGACTTCAGATGCGAAAACGAATTCGATTACTGGGAATTGGCGGAGTGCTGACAGCGGCGGTAGTTTTGCTCATTATCGCGGGCGTGCAGATGGCGCAGCCCGACAACAGGGTCCAGGCCGCCGAGGTGCTTGCCCAAGGCTCAAAGGCTAGCACGAACATATCGAGTGTTCACATCCTGGGCAGGATTCGTACCTCGCCGCATGATAATTTTTCTTATATAAATCCCCACCTGGACTTTTTCCCCATAGAAGTGTGGAAACAATTTGGTGAAAAGACAAAATGGCGAGTCGAAAAGCCTGGTCGGGTGGCTGTCATGGACGGCGACTCTACAATTATGTGGATGAAACCCGCCAATGAAGTAGATAAAATTTCCCATCCAACCGAGTCGGCTTATGACACCCACTGGCTGCTTTCCTTGACAAATGTGAAGGATCTAATTGATGAAGAACTTAAAACAGCTCTGGCAAAAGGCTGGGATATGAAACTTGCCCATGAAGGAAGCGGCGGAGAAAAGAAACTGATAGTAACAATCGAGGCGAAGGCCGAACCGTTGCAGGATGCCAGATGGAAGAACGCTTTTGTTGACACATCAGACACGCGCCGGGTTTATAGCTTTGATGCCGCGACAAAGCGATTAGTGGCCATTCAAATTTATCTTCACGAAGAAGACAAAGAGGTGTTGATCTTTGAATCCGACGCCATCTATTACGATCGGCCCACGGAATCCACGACATTCTCGCTTAAACTGCCCAGTGACGTTGTGTGGCTGAAAGATCCGAGCGATCTGCCGAGTAATATCAAGACATTCCTCGATTCCTATATTAAGGCTCCTTCCAAGATGTCGAGCGTCCATATCCAGGGTAAAATACGCACTCCACCGGCAGACAATTTTTCCGCCATAAATACCGATTTAGACTTCGTTCCCATTGAGTCGTGGAAAGAATTCGGCGAAAAACCGAAACATCGAGTCGAAAAACCGAAACGGGTACTCGTCATGGACGGCAACACGACCGTCATGCTTATAAATTCTAAAATCGCGGTTAAACTTCCTTTTCCAACCCCCGGGGCTTTCGATTCACGCTGGATGCTCAATTTTTCGGAAGTGCAAGACCTGCTAGCGGGAATGAGAAATGTCTTGACGGCCGGCGGCGGAGATTTGAAATTTGCAAGCGATGAAGTTAATGGAGTAAAAATTCTCTTGGTGACTTATGAGGAAAAAGCCAGGTTAATTAAAGGCCGAGAATACCTCAAAAACAAGTTTATCGATGATTCGGATACTCGTCAGGTCTATCGCTTCGATGCCGCGACAAAACGATTGGAAAAAGTGAGTATTTATTTGCAGGATGAAAACAAAGAGACGCTTATTTTTGAAACAACTAATATCGAATATGATAAGCCGATCGATCCGGCGTTGTTCACGTTCAAATTGCCTGAGGGCGTAGAGTGGTACAAAGAACCGCCTCGTCCGGGTAAATTGCCGGACAACGAAAAGTACGAAAAGATGACGCCTAAAGAAGCCACAACGACATTTTTCGACGCATGCTCGAAAGAAAATTGGGATGAGGCGGTGAAGTTCATGCCGGAGTTGATAAATAATTTTCAAAAGGAAGAACTCGACGGCCTGCAAGTAATAAGCATCGGCGAGCCATACCAAGAGAAGAATTATCCAGGATGGTTGGTGCCTTGTGAAATCAAGTTAAAAAATGGAGAAGTGAACAAATCAAACTTGCGTCTAAATAATGACAATCCGGGCAAACGTTACGTTGTCGAGGGTGGATTATAAGTTAGGAAGCAGGCCTAAGGCGGGAGGCTGTAGGCCATAGGATCGAGTAGAAATTATGGGGCTGGTCCGAATATCCAGGCGTTGGATTCGGAACCAGCCCCCAGTTTTTTTCGTAGAGAAGAACAGGGAACGATGTTTTAGTGCTCCTGGCACTAAAAATGGGTGGGTTGCCATTGATTTTCAGGACGATATAATTTAGACGTAAAGAGATAAGGATACCATATTTGAGGGAACAGCACTCCCCTCAATATTTATTAGGAAAAAACTTATCCGAAAGGCTTATTGGCCGTTGACACCTGTTTTTGGTCCTGCTAAATTCAGGGTTTCGCCAGTTGAGGCGAGATAATAACCCTTTAGAAAGATCAACAGGGGTCGGGTTCCCTGAGGGCCAGAAAAAGATGGCCGGCGGAACGAGACCCCTGTCGATCTGACAGTAAGGTGTAGCCCCACAAGGGTTATATGCCTGATAGATCTTTGACAATTTGGTTGTGGTAATGAAGTGGCATCTTAAATTTTGATCCGCGGAGGATGTTTTTGTAGGACGATTTTCAAAATCGTTTTACATTGTGTCCTAAGCGGTTCCGAGGCACTTAGATGACCAAAGGCTGGGCCGATAGGTTCATGCCGGCGGTCAAAGAGCGAACGTTACTAGGAATCGAACCTGCAATTCGATTCCGATAGCGGACCCATGAGTCGGCTTCACTTGCCATTCAGTGGGCTGGGCTGGTCATTTTAGTGATCCAGTACCCAGTTACTTAATGGAATATGGAGCGTTGGATTCATGTGGCCAAGCTACTAAGGGCATACGGGGGATGTCTTGGCGTCAGGAGGCTTAGAAGGGCGTGGAAGACTGCGATAAGCCCGGTGAAGTTGTCAAACGAGCGTTGATCCCGGGATACCCGAACTGACATGCACTGAATACATAGGTGCATGTTGCAAACACGGTGAACTGAAACATCTAAGTAACCGTGGGAAAAGAAAGAAAACTCGATTTCCCCAGTAGTGGCGAGCGAAAAGGAAACAGCCTAAACCGCGGGGGTTTTCCCCTGCGGGGTTGTAGGGCCTTTCACATGAGAGTTACCAAACTATCGACTAGCAGAACTGTCTGGAAAGTCAGACCATAGAGGGTGACAGTCCCGTAAGCGGCAGTTGTATAGTCTCTCGAAAGGTACCTGAGTAGGTCGGGCCACGTGGAATCCCGACTGAATCCGCGGGGACCATCCCGCAAGGCTAAATACTCCCTGACGACCGATAGTGAACTCAGTAGGGCGACTGAAAGATGGGAAGAACCCCTGCTAGGGGAGGATACTGAACCTGAAACCGTGTGCCTACAAGCGGTCGGAGCACTATGGCGAATTTATTCGCAATGTGTGACGGCGTGCCTTTTGCATAATGATCCGGCGAGTTACCGTCTGCGGCTTAGGTTAAGGCCTTAAGGGCCGGAGCCATAGGGAAACCGAGTCTGAATAGGGCGAATGTGTCGTTGGCGGTGGACGCGAATCTGCGTGAACTACCCATGAGCAGGTTGAACCGCGGGTTATACCGCGTGGAGGACCGAACCCACTTGGGTTGAAAACCGAGGGGATGACTTGTGGGGAGGAGTGAAAGTCTCATCAAACGCAGAGATAGCTCGTTCTCTCCGAAATATTTTTAGGAATAGCCTTGAGTCACTACGCATCGGGGGTAGAGATACTGAATCGGTTTGGGGATCTTCCCAGATTACCCTGCTGAACCAAACTCCGAATACCGATGCGACTATCTCAGGAGTCAGTCTCTGGGGGATAAGCTCCAGGGTCAAGAGGGAAACAACCCAGATCATCTGCTAAGGTCCCGAAGTCGGGCTTAGTCACTAAGGAAGTTGAATTGCCGTGACAGCCAGGATGTTGGCTTAGAAGCAGCCACCATTTAAAAAGTGCGTAACAGCTTACTGGCCAAGCAGTTCTGCGCCGATAATGAACGGGAGTAAGCCCGGCACCGAAGCAGTGGACTCGAAAGAGTGGTAGGAGAGCGCTGAAGATCAGATACAAGTCGTACCGAAAGGAGCGATGTCGGGGTCTTCAGGTGCTTATGCCGGAATGAGTAACGATAAAACAGGTGAGAATCCTGTTCGCCGAAAGCCTAAGGTTTCCTGGGGAAGGTAATTCCGCCCAGGGTTAGCCGGTACCTTAGTCGAGGCCGAAAGGCGTAGACGATGGATAGCAGGTCAACATTCCTGCGCCACTCCAGTGGAGCGATGGAGGGACGGCGTTTAGAGGGTGAGGGGACGATTAGAAATGTCCCTCGCCTGGCCAAGGGGTTGCTGTAGGCAAATCCGCAGCGACAAACCTCGAAGCCGGGACAAAGGCGTTTATGTTCCGATAGTCATCTGAAAAACGTCCAAGAAAATCTTCTCAGCGTTGAAACTGGAGTGACCGTACTAAAACTGACACAGGTAGGCGAGACGAGTAGTCTAAGGCGCTCGGGAGAACACTGGTTAAGGAACTCTGCAAAATGACCCCGTAAGTTCGCGATAAGGGGTACCCTCGGGGGTGAAAGCTCCTGGGGGTCACAGTAAATCGGCTTCAGCGACTGTTTATCAAAAACACAGGACTCTGCTAACACGCAAGTGGATGTATAGAGTCTGACGCCTGCCCGGTGCCGGTAGGTTAAGGAAGAGGGTTAGTCCGCCGCAAGGCGGGCGAAGCTCGCAACCGAAGCCCCGGTAAACGGCGGCCGTAACTATGACGGTCCTAAGGTAGCGAAGTTCCTTGTCGGGCAAGTTCCGACCTGCATGAATGGCGTAACGACTGAAGCACTGTCTCAACCAGTGACCCGGTGAAATTGTAGCCGTGGTGAAGATGCCACGTTCCCGCAGCGAGACGGAAAGACCCCGTGAACCTTTACTGTAGGCTGGTATTGGGCTGTGATATGTTCTGTGTAGGATAGGTGGGAGGCGTTGAAGCCGGTACGCTAGTATCGGTGGAGCCAACCTTGAAATACCACCCTGGGCATATT
>JBEKGL010000035.1:0-14597 GCA_050012815.1 Thermoguttaceae bacterium | reverse complement strand
TATCTTGAACATCGCGGGCGAAGTTGATGTACGGTCCGACTTTAGCGCGCACGCCCCAACTCCACTTGCAGCGGCGGAAAGTCAATTCGCTTCCGATTTGCAGGCCCAGCAAGTCGTTTTCGGTTTTGACATTATAATCGGCGGAGATGAAATGGACGTCGCCGTTGTCGTCGATGGTACCCTGGCCGTGCCAAAGCGCGCCATCGCCCAAGGTCATGTAACGAAGGCCGACGAGATAGGACATATAGGTGCCCGGTTGACATTCCCGCCGCCATCGCCCGTTGGGATGCAACACCAGTTGATCGGGGCGGCCGCGGGGACTCAATCGCAAATTCAACTCCCAATTGTGCATCTCCGAATTGACGGTAAAAGTTTGTATATCCGCCTGGTTAAAACCGCCAACGCCCATCCCGTTCACAATGGTGCCGGTAACTATGTATCCGTTGGTAAGGTAAGGACTTTGGAGGGAGCCGAAGGTAATGGGTCGGTTAAAATAACTCGTACTGGTCACGCGAGTGCCGTGGACCAGGGCGGAATCCACCCACGTGTTCATGCCCCAATAGGAGAATTCCAGGAAGTCGTCGCGATCCTGGGAATCGCGGCCCAGATAACGGCCGATGGTGGCGGAATAGCCTGCCGCGGCATCGTAGTTGATGGACTTTGTAGTTAAGATATTGTCGGCGACAATTATTGACGTGCCGGACGTGCTTGTTCCTTCAACGAATACTACACCCAAGGCGGTACTGCGTGGACGGCTGCGCGACATGATGCGTGCACCTTGTTCGGTGTACCAACAAGGGGGCGTACAATAACCGCCGCCGCAAACCGCGCAACAGTTTCCAGGTTCACAACCTTCCCACAGTCCGTTGTCCACACCGGCCATGTTTTCGGCCACGGCTTCGGGATTCTGGTCGGATGGTACTACGCCGGGAAATAGTGTGCCCGGCACCGAATCGCTCTGCTGTGTTTGCGATGCGGCCGCGGGTGTGGGAGTCGGATTCTGGGACGGCTGGGAACTGGTTGGATTAGTATTGGACTGATCAGTGGACTCTTGTTGTTGAGCCACATATATTGTCTTGGACGCAGTAATACGTGAAGAGCGTTTATCGAGATTGGTTTGCTGTGCCAATAGTTGGGTGCCGGCCAGCATCCCGATCCCAATTGAAAACGTCAAGATTAGCCATGTTGCCGTTTTCACTATTTTATCCTCCTTGTTTTTCCTGCCGAAGTTATCAAAAGTGGATGATGGATCAGTAGGTTATAGAATCTAACCACAGCCTAATCGGCCAAGATTGGCCCGCAGAACAGGAATAAACGTTAAAATCGAAAAATTGTATGTAGACGAGGTAATCGGCAATGTTATTGACATTTGCCTATTTTACTCAGTTGGCATCAGTTGCCTAATTTGGCTACAGGTTGGAGGCCGGAGTGATGAGTGGAACCTTTGTTTGAGGTTTATGTACGTTTTGCGAGCATGTTTTTAATGCAAATTGGGCAATTGCAAATTGCAAAATGCAAAATGAACAATCATAACCAATTGCGCGTTTTGTCACTTTTTATTCCGTACTTTGGACTCTTTACTGAAAACTGATAACTGAAAACCATCTTCCATGAACCATCTACCACCTACCCAAATAAAGCAGATGTTCGGTGAGATTGCCGGGTGGTATGATTTTTTAAATCATTTACTTTCGCTGGGCATTGATCGATCATGGCGGCGGAAAACGATTCGGCTGGTAGCGCCGCGGGATGGGGGGGGGCCGATTCTTGACGTCTGCACCGGCACGGCCGATCTGGCCTTGGGGTATTGGAAAGCCCGCCGGCAGATGCCGGGGATCCATGTGGTTGGGACTGATTTTTGTCGGCCGATGCTCGATATCGGCGATAAAAAGCGTAGCCATGCCGGCGCGGCGGACGGCCTGGAATTGATCGAGGCGGATACTGTCAGTTTGCCCTTTCCGGACGATGTATTCCAAATTGTTTCCGTGGCCTTTGGGCTGCGGAACGTCAACGATCCGGATAAAGGATTGCGAGAGATGGTTCGCGTGTGCCGGCCGGGCGGGAGCGTGGCGGTGTTGGAATTTTCCATGCCGCGGATGTGGCCCTTAAAAAAGCTGTATAATTGGTATTTTCATGGCGTGCTGCCCCGGATCGGCCAGACCCTGGCACGCAACACCCAAGAGGCGTACAATTATCTTCCCGAGAGCGTGGGCCGATTTCCTCAAGGCGATGAATTTACCCGGCAAATGCGTGCCGCCGGCTTGAAAGAAGTGACAATTTACCCATTTACTTTCGGCATAGCCGCATTATACGTAGGCAAGAAGTAGGAAAGGATGAACGCAGATGGCGAAACAGAATGTTGTTGTAGCTATTACCGGGGCAAGCGGAGTAACATACGCCATTCGATTGATGGAGGTGCTTTCGGCGGTCGGATGCGACGTGCACCTGACAATGAGCGCGGCCGCGCAGGCGGTGCTGCAACAGGAGCTGGACCTTTCCGTCGATCTGGAGAATTTTAATCCCGCGATGCTTATGCTCGACACCGGGTCAACGCCGAAAGACCGCAAAATGCAAACTATTCGCTCGGCGGCCGGCATATCGAGCGATTCGAGCAACGTGCTGGCCATGGGGTCGGGCGAACCCGGGAAATTTCATTACCATCATTACCGCGAGTATCTTGCCCCCATTGCCAGCGGCTCGTTTCTGACCGACGGGATGGTGATTTGCCCCTGTTCCAGCGGCACCTTAAGCGCGATAGTCCACGGCACGAGCACAAATTTGATCCACCGCGCGGCCGAAGTTCATTTGAAAGAGCGCCGCAAACTGATATTGGTGCCGCGGGAGACGCCGCTTTCGCTGGTGATGCTCGACAACCTCCGCCGCGCGGCCGAGGTCGGCGCGATCATTCTTCCCGCCATGCCCGGTTTCTATCACGGCGTGAAATCCATCGGCGATCTGGTCGATTTCATCGTCGCCAGGATTTGCGATCAGTTGGGGATCGGAAACACTTTGATCCAGCGATGGGGAAGTTAGGAGAGCATAGAGTGGACAGTGGGCAGTAGGCGATGGAAAGTTTAAACAATTTCCATATATCATTATTGCGGCGATAATGTTCACCCGCGTGCGCCAATTGCTGGAAATGATTCGCTTCAGCCATACGCTGTTTGCCTTGCCGTTTGCGCTGTTGTCGGCGCTCATGGCATGGACCGCAAACGCGCGGAGTTCGCCGGCGGCGGGGTTTCGATGGCTGGATTTGTTGGGCATCTTGGCCTGCATGGCATTCGCCCGCGGCACGGCAATGGCGTTTAATCGGATTGCCGACCGGAGGTTGGACGGGCTTAATCCGCGCACACAAAAGCGGCACTTGCCCGGCGGAGTTTTAAGCGTGGGCAGCGCGGTTTTGTTTACAGCGACGTGTGCCGCGTGTTTCGTGGCGAGCACGCTATTGTTTTTGCCGCATAATTGGATTCCGCTTTATGCGTCGGTTCCGGTGCTCTTGTTTCTGACAGGTTACAGTTACGCGAAACGTTTTACGCTGTTGTCGCATTTTTGGCTTGGTGCGGCGCTGATGCTCGCGCCGCTGGGGGCTTGGGCGGCGATCCGCGCGGAGATCAGTTTCGCGCCGTTGGTGCTGGGCGGGGCCGTGCTTTTTTGGGTGGCTGGTTTCGATATTATCTACGCCTGCCAGGATTTTGATTTTGACGTGAAAATGCGGCTACGGAGCATTCCCGCCCGATTCGGCGTCGCCGCGGCGCTGCGTATAGCCGCTTTTTGCCATCTGGCAATGGTCGTCCTGCTTTTTGTGTTGCCGTTGGCATATCCTTTTTTCGGCCGGATATATTTAACCGGCGTAGCGGTTATCGCCGGGCTGTTGTTTTACGAACATCGGATCGTCCGGCCCGACGATCTTAGCCGGGTCAATCGGGCGTTTTTCCATGTAAACGCCGTTATCAGCGTGGGATTATTGGCAATCGGGGCAGCGGACTTGGCGTGGTAGATGCAAAAGAGAAAGGATGAGGGATGAAGGATGAATAAATAATTAAACCGCTTGCAGTTTCGCGATGTCCACCGTTTCATATCCACCGTTTCATGTCCACCGTTTCCCGTCCACTGTAAACCGTAAACTGTGAACTGCAAACCGTGAACTGTAAACTTAAATAACTTCATAATGTTGGACCACATATACAAAAAAGTCGAAGCCGGCCAACGGCTGAGCGCGGCGGAAGGGGAGTTTCTTTTTCGGCCGGAAGTGGATTTGCACGCGCTCGGCGAGTTGGCCGAGATCGTCCGTCGGCGCATGAGCGGCAACGCGGCGTATTATAATCTCAATGCCCATCTGAATCCGACGAACATTTGCGCATATCGCTGTGCACTGTGCGCGTATAGTCGAGACAAGGGCGCTCCCGGGGCATACGTAATGGATATCGACGAGATATTAAAACGCGGACGGGAGGCGGCCGAGACCGGTTGCACGGAATTGCACGTCGTCGGCGGCGTGCATCCGGAAAAGCCGTACGCCTGGTACTTGGACATTATCCGCGAACTTCATGCTGCGTTTCCGCAATTGCATTTGAAGGCCTGGACGGCGGTGGAGATAGACTGGTTTGCGCGGCTCGCAGGGCGTTCGATGGGTGCGATTTTAGAGGAGATGCGGGCGGCGGGTTTGGGTAGCTTGCCCGGCGGGGGTGCCGAGATTTTCGATCCGGAAATCCGCGCAAAGATCTGCCCGCGCAAGATTGATGGGCAAACCTGGATGAATGTGCATCGCACGGCACATCAACTCGGCCTGCGATCGAATGCCACCATGCTTTACGGGCATCTGGAAAGCATAGGGCATCGCATCGATCACCTGATTGAGTTGCGGCGACTTCAGGACGAAACCGGCGGGTTCCAGGCTTTTGTACCGCTGGCGTTTCATCCGGCAAACACCCGATTGTCTGATTTGCGCCGGGCGTCGCCGCTTACGGATCTGCGCGTGATCGCGGTCGGCCGGCTGATGCTCGATAATTTCCGGCACGTCAAGGCGTACTGGATTTCGCTGGGCATCGGAGTGGCCCAAACGGCACTGGCCTACGGGGCCGACGATCTGGACGGAACCGTGCGGCATGAACGCATCCACCACGCCGCCGGATCGAAAACGCCCGAGGCATTGAGCATCGACGAAATCCGCGAGCTGATTGCCGAAACCGGTCGCGAACCGGTGGAGCGCGATTCGCTTTATCGCCGCGTGAACAGAGAAAGTGGACAGTGGACAGTGGACGGTGGGCAGTGCGAAACTTCCAGTAGTATATGCACTCGTTCCGAAGCCGGAGCTTCGGAACGAGAAGAAGGGTTCAGAGCTCGGCAGGATAGAAAAACTGATAACTGAAAACTTTTATATGCGACTCACCGAGCGATTTAATGACGCTTTGCAATATGCCGTCCAGTTACATGCCGGGCAGATGCGGAAAGTAAGCGGCGAGCCGTACGCGGCGCATCTGTTGGGCGTGGCCTCGATAGTGTTGGATTACGGGGCGGACGAGGATGAGGCGATTGCCGCTTTGTTGCACGACGCCATTGAAGATCAAGGCTCGCACTGGCAGAGCCAGTGGCACTCGGCATTGGGTGAGGAAATTGGCCGGCGGTTCGGGCCGGGCGTGGCGGCGATTGTCCGCGGTTGCTCCGACGCCGAGACCATGCCTAAACCGCCTTGGCAGGAGCGGAAAGAGGCGTTTTTGGCCCGTCTGGAACATGCTTCGCCCTCGATTCGGCTGATAGTGGCGGCCGATAAGTTGCACAACGTGCGTTCGCTGTTACGCGATTACCGCAGGCAGGGCGAGACGATCTGGCGGCATTTCAAAGGCGGCCGGGAAAAAACCCTGTGGTATTACCGCGCGGTGGTGGAGGTCCTCAAGCGGTCGGGCGTAACTCCGCTTGTTGAAGAATTGGATCGCGCGGTTACGGAACTGGAACGACTTGCGGCCGGCGGGGATTTTGCTCCACCAAAGACAGGAAACATTGAATAGAATTTCTTCAGTTTGAACGCGACCGTGTAATTATTGGAGAATGGTCGATTGATTGGATGTCCGAGCAGTCTCTTGAGATAATGAGATAGCCGCCAATCCCAATCTATTACCTCTTTTCTGCCATCAGCATCTCGGTAAAATCCGACCATCGAAATACGGAAAATGCCGCCAACTCTGTCGAACCAGTAATCAGCCGAAAGACTTGCTCCTGATTGGCCAAGAGATTCACTGCGGATTGGCTGACTGCAACAAGCAAACACGCCTTCTCCAGATGGCATGATAATCCCCCCTTTCCGAATGCTGTGTAGGAAATCCCTCCATCGATGAAAAAGAACTCACGTCCTTTGTACGTCAACACCATCGTGTCTATCGCAATTAGAGGCTGGGTCGTATTTTGATTGAGGATATTCAGCCAGTACTCTACCGGCTGCCCGTTGATTTCATACCGTCCCCTCTCGGCCATCGTTTTGATTGTCGCCACAAATCGTTTTCGGGCATGACGTTGCTGCCACAACCAGACTGCTAAGAGACATAAGACAAGTAGAAATCCAACCAGATTGATGTATTTCGGAATGATTTCTGATGATTCCATAAAAGAAAACGCCTGACCCGGGATGATAGCCGACACAGCATAATTTGTAAGATTAGCGAATTGCCACCGACTGTCAAGATACCTTCTTTTGCCTAAACTTTGGCGGCTCCTACAAAACCAAACCCCCGATATGTTCACCGGGGGCTAAATAAGTAGTGCAATACCAGGATCTGGTCCCCATTTAATTGGAGGCTTTTTTTAAAAATATTCTCTTGAAATTGGGCCAGCGGTTATGTTAAGGTCGGATTGTCGAGCGGGTATCGAAAGAGCCTGATGAATCAGGTATCCACAAGAGCCCGGCGGCGGAAGTTATTTTCCGTCGCCGGGCTCTTTTTTTTGCGCGAGGTGAACATGATCGCACCGCATCTTGTGGCACATGTCGAGCAATTGCTGGCCGAGGGGAAATCGAGCCATCGCAAGATTGCGCGGATTACCGGCGTGAGCCGGGGCACGATAGGGGCAATCGCCTCGGGCAGGCGGAGCATCCGGCCGAGACCGAGGTGGCCGTGGGAGGATGAGCCCCTGGTTCCCGATACTCCGCCGCGGCGATGTCCGGATTGCGGGGGCATGGTGTACATGCCCTGCCGGGCGTGCCGCGCGCGAAAAGCGATTTCCAAATTGCCGGGCCGGGGGACGACTATCCAAGCGAATGTCCGCCAACAAGGGCGGACAGGAATGTCGGGCACCCTGAATGGGCAGACAAGAATGTCTGCCCTCCTGAGCGCGCCTTTCGGCTTGAATCTGAAGCCGGTTCATCGCGAGCGTTACGAGGAAGTGCGTCGATGGCGGCGAGAACTTCGGTGGAGCGAGGGTTATACTGTCGCCCCCGGTGTGGCAGTGCAACTGCCACCCCAACAACCACACAGCACTGTCCGACAAGCAGCCGATGGCGGTTGAATGCCCTAACCCTCTCCGGGTACCGACCGAAGGTTGGTCGGGAGAGGGGACTATTGGAATAAGTTTTACAAAATGAACGAGGAGAGCAGCGACATGGCATCCATCAATAGCAGGCAAATTACGCGGGTGATGGCGCCGTTGGCCGAGGCCCAAGAGAAAATACGCGACGGCGATCTGCTTTTGTTTCGCCGCCGCGGAATGATATCAATCGCCGGCCGGGGCGAGCACAGTCACGCGGCCAAGGCGGCATGGTGGGGCGATGAATTATTCTGCTTGGAAGTCACCGCGATCCACGGAGGCCGGGCGGTGACGCTTGCCAGCCAAGTTCAACAGTATCCGGGACGTTATGACGTTTATCAGGCTAATCCGAGAAATCGCTGGCCGAATTACGATCGCTCCGGGGCCGTGCGGTTCATGCGCAGGTTATGCGGATGGAATTACGGATATGCGGGATTGATCGTGGCGTCGTTTTTGCATTTGCCGATAGTGCGGTGGTTCGTTCGGCCCGACATGGACGATACCGCGGTTGACCGGCGTCCGCCGTTTTGCAGTCAGGCTTGTGCAATGGCCGATCGTCTGGGCGGAGGCGTTGACCCGGTGCCGCACCTGGCCGACCGTTTGACCGAACCGGCCGACTTGGCGCGATCGCCGTTTTATCGTTACCGATTTACGTTGATACCGTAGAAGGATTCAGGGTTCAGTGGTCAGGGTTCAGGATTTTTCCTTTATGCGTTAATGCTGAATCCAAAACTCCGACTACTGACCACTAAATCCTCATGTTCCCACGCAGGAGCATGGGAACAAGGGATCCGGATTCAAGATAAAACTTTATGCGTGAATACTGAACCCTGACCACTGAACCCTCTAATATCCAATCATCCTCATTACATTTGGAGAAATTCGTATGCCTTTGTCGAAATCACAAAAAATTGTTTGCTTGATGTACTGGTCGGCGGCGATGGTTTTGATCGCCTTGATCGTGTTTTTAATGACTAGCGCGTCGCACGGGGCAATGTCCGATTGCATCGACGCCACGTGTCGCATTACCGGCGCGGACGGCGGCGTGGGCAGCGGCTGCGTATTCGAGATCAGCCAGGGGCGGGTGTTTGTGCTCACCGCGGCGCATGTTGTGGGGAAAGATCGTGCGGTTCGCTGCGAGTTCTGGCGACAGGGACACCAATCGCTGCCGCTTACCGGGCAGGTTGTCGCCCGGTCGGAAAACGCAGATGCGGCCATCATCGCCGTGCCGGCAGAAGTTTTTGGCGGCGTGCCGCCCAGCGCTATTCCCATTGCGCCGCGGGATTACGCCGTGCCGGCGGGGACCACACTCAGTTCGGTGGGCTGCGCGAACGGCACGTGGTCGACCGGATGGAAGGGTCACGCCCTGGGTTATAGCGGCGGAGATTTGCGGTTTCTGCCCGTGCCGGCCAACGGACGCAGCGGCTCGGCCATATTCGACGGCGAGGGAAAGATGATCGTGGGCGTGCTGCGGGCGCGGACGGCCGAAAATACGGAGGGCATCGCCACGCCGACGCGGAGTTTGTATGACGCCTTTTCATTTTCCACAAGCTCGAAACGCGGCGACGCCGCGGCCGATGCGGTTCAGGTGCAATGTCCGAGCGGTTCATGTCCGAATGGAAATTGTCCGATCGGGTCGAACAACGGAACGCGACCGAGTGGAAGTTATTATGCTTTGCCATATCGGCAAAAAGTGATGCAGGATTTGGATAAGATCGCCAATACACCCTATCCGACGTTGCCCACGCCCGCACCGACACCCGCACCGACGACTGCCGGCGTTGATCTTGATCCTATTCTCCAGGCTCAAAAGGCCGCAAACGATCAATTAAACGCCATCGCCAATATGCTGGCCGCGAAATTCAATGAACAATCGACGCAGTCCGCCGCGCCGACCGATAACGAAGGCAAAACATTGTTGCAACGGATCCACGACAAGATCGAGGCGAAAACCGAAAATTCGGTGGTCGGAAAGTTCTTCGATAAATTCTCGGAGAACGGGCCGGGATTGTTCGTAATCGGAGTGACCATCTTTTTCTGCGTGTTCCTTTACAAGGTAGTGCACAACAAACCGCTCCTGGCCGAAAAAATAGCGCCGGATTCCTTGCTCGGTCAACATGCCAAGGAATTGCGGGAATCGCTATCGGAAAAACTAAACAGTTTGAAAAGCGAGTTTGAAACGAAGTTGCAATCCGTGAAACAGGACGTTACGAAGGTATCGAGCGACGTGAAGACCACGGCCGACGCAGCCAGCGCGGTCGAAAGCGCAAAGACCATAGCGTCCGAGGTGGCGAAGACCGTGGCGTCGGCGGCAGTAAAGGCGACGTAGAAAGATGATTGGCGGAAGTCTTACGGCCGTGATCGTCGGCACACTGGTGCCCGAGTTGATCTGCATCATGCAGTTGACCGGGAAAAAAATCGCGACGGCGATCCTGGCCGAAATCGTGGAACGGGCGATTGTCAGGGAGTTGTCGAAAAGGAAATGAGAGATGAAGTGCTAGTGAACAGCGAAGAAATAACCTCATTCATCCGGGAATACATAATCATGAGCGTGCAGGAATGGGAGATTGTTATCTACGTGGTGACGGCGGCGCTGTTGGCGACCGCTCCGTGGATGTTCATGGTTCATGCCAAGTTGGCGGTGCTGTCGACGCAAGTCGCCCGGCTGGAAACCAAAGTCGATGGCATGGTCGATGCCGAGCAAGAGCGCCTGCCGCAATGCATCCAACACGAAACAGCCTTGAAGGAACTGGAGTGCCGCTGGGAAATGCACGCGTTGCAGATCGAAAACCTTTCGGATCGGTTGCGGGAGTAGGATTCAGGGTTCAGGCGGCAGGGTTCAGCGCTCTCAACAAAACATTTTTCACCAAATTACGACCTAGCGCAGCATAAAGCCTCAGCCAAACCACCGATATATTCACAGGACTAAATCGGGATGATGTTTTTAAGGAGAATGATTGATGCAAATTCGGGATCGGATTAAGGAGTTGCGGCGGGTGCGGGCGAGCGAGTTGCGGCCGAATCCGCGGAATTGGCGGACGCATCCTCAGGCGCAGCGGGATGCGCTTTGCGGCGTGCTGGCCGAGGTGGGCTATGCCAATGCGCTGTTGGCCCGGGAGTTGCCCGACGGCTCGTTGGAATTGATCGATGGCCACCTCCGCGCTGAAACCACTCCCGACATGGAAGTGCCGGTGCTGATCCTCGATCTGAACGACTCCGAGGCGGCCAAGCTGCTTGCTTTGCACGATCCGTTGGCGGCGATGGCCGAGGCGAACGATGAAATGCTTGCCGGGTTGATCGCGGATGTGGAGACCGAGAACGACGCGGTCCAGGCTATGTTGGATAAAATGCTGACCGAAACAGAGGCTTTGGAAAGCACGCGAAACTCAGTGGAACTACAATCTATCGACACAAAACGCCCACCTGCAACGGCTTGGGTTATTGTAGGTATTCCAACCGTACGATTTGGAGAAATCGCGGAGAAGATGGAATCTTTGGCTGGAATAGAAGGTGTAGTGATTGAAAGTACGTACAATGGCGATATTCAAGACTGACAATAGCAACTTGCATGCGAAACTGGAGTTGCGACGATATTTCCTTCGCAAGTATCACTCGAATTATCCTCCACGGGTTTTGGATTGTTGCCAAGGCGAGGGAATTATCTGGAAACATTTACGGCAGGAGTTCCAGATCGCTGGTTATTGGGGTGTAGATATCAAGGAAAAAAGGGGTCGGCTAAAAATAGATAGTAAACGTATCCTGCAACAAGCAGGATGGCCGCAAAACGTAGTTGATATTGATACTTACGGTTCGCCGTGGAAACACTGGATGGCAATGCTCCCGAACGTCAAAAAGTCGACAACGGTGTTTTTGACGATTGGACAATGGCAAATGGGAACGGATAGTTTTATTTTGAAAGCCCTTGGCCTGAACAAAATCACCGTTCCGCCGGGCATTGCGTGCAAACTCCACGGACTTGCTCTAACTCCTTTGTTGACGAAGGCTTACGACCATGATATAACCCTGCGAGAAGCCGTCGAGGCGGTCTCGATAGGGCGCGTTAGGTATATCGGCGTTCACTTGGAACCGAGTGACGGTCGGGCGGCGGGGCAATGCTCTCACGCTGCTTTATAGTCAACAAGCGAGAAAGTGCAGGAATGAAATGTCGAAACGAATCAGCGGAACCAAAGAATGGTCGGTCACAAGCGTAAATATCATATTGGGTTGTGCGCACAGATGTCGCTACTGCTATGCGAGGGCCGATGCACTGCGGCGCAGACAGATTCCCGATGGTCAGGTGTGGGGTGAAACATATTTTACATTACGCGAGAAGGAAGTCCATAAGCAGCGCAAGCTAGTCAATGGCACTGTGATGTTTCCCAGCACGCACGATATCTTCCCTGAGCATCTGGATTCGGTCTTGATGGTGATAGGCAATATTCTCCGAGCCGGCAATCGAATTTTGATAGTGAGCAAACCGCATCTGGAGTGCATTCAAGCAATTTGCAGGGAGTTTGAAGAGTACCGGGAGAAGATACTGTTTCGATTCACGATTGGGGCCATGGACAACGCGATTCTGCAATATTGGGAGCCGGGCGCGCCTGGTTTCGAAGAGCGGCTGTCTTGCTTGCAACATGCCTTTACAAACGGGTTCCAAACCAGCGTAAGCTGCGAACCTCTGTTGGACGGCTACAACACGCGCGCTTTATTCGATGCATTGGCGCCTTACGTGACGGATACGATTTGGATCGGCAAGATGAACGGCATCGAATATCGAGTGGAACCGGGGACCGATCAGCGGGCGATTCAACGGGTTCGGGAAGGACAAACCGACGAAAATGTTCGGGGGGTGTATGCGGCTTTGAAAGATGAACCCAAGGTGCGATGGAAAGAATCGTACAAAGGGGTTTTGGGCTTGCACCAGGCCGAGGAAGCGGGATTGGACATTTGATTTTAGGATAAGCATAAAATGAAAATCCGCGATCGCATCAAAGCGTTTTGTAGAGTGAAGGCGAGCGAGTTGCGGCCGAATCCGCGGAATTGGCGGACGCATCCTCAGGCGCAGCGGGATGCGCTTTGCGGCGTGCTGGCCGAGGTGGGCTATGCCAATGCGCTGTTGGTCCGGGAGTTGCCCGACGGTTCGTTGGAATTGATCGACGGCCACCTCCGCGCTGAAACCACGCCCGACATGGAAGTGCCGGTGTTGATCCTCGATCTGAACGAATCCGAGGCGGCCAAGCTGCTTGCCCTGCACGATCCGTTGGCGGCGATGGCCGAGGCGAACGATGAAATGCTTGCCGGGTTGATCGCGGACGTGGAGACCGAGAACGACGCGGTCCAGGCTATGTTGGACCGGATGATTCAGGATCCAGAAACGCCGGTGGAAGATATAGCCGATGAAGGATCGCGCGAGGTCAACGTGCCCGAGGCGTTTCAAGTGGTGGTCGAGTGCCGCGACGAGGCCGATCAGCAAGCAATTTACGAGCGTCTAAGCGGCGAAGGATACAAGTGCAAGTTGCTGACGCTGTAACTAAAGTTTACGTTTGCGACAAAAACTCCCGGAGCAAGCTCCGGGGCTAAACTATTCAATTACACAAACCACTGTTCACCGTCCACTGTCCACTAAAAATGCCAGTTGTTGAAATAACCGTTGATTGTCCAGTGTTTGATTCGTTTCGCGTGGAGCAGGTGGCGGGCATGTTTGACGTGCCGCTTGCGGCCAAGGCGATACAGAATTTTCGGGTGGGCGTGCCGGAGGATTTGCTGAATATCGGCAGTGGAAGGGAAAATAATGATAGTGGACAGTGGGCAGTGGACGGTGGACATCGCAAAACCGCAAGCGGTTTATGGAAAATCGGTTTGATTGTCGGTCCGTCGGGCAGTGGGAAAAGCACACTGGCGAAAAAACTGTTCGGCGAGCATCTTTACCGCCGCAACGAATGGCCGGCAGACCGGGCGGTGATCGACGGACTGGGCGATCTGCCGATCAAGCAGATTACCGGGATGTTTACGGCGGTGGGATTTTCGTCGCCGCCATCGTGGATAAAACCGTACCAAGTGCTCAGCGGCGGCGAGCAGTTTCGCTGCGACCTTGCCCGGGCGCTCAGCCAGGGGGGCGCACTGGCCGAGCAAGCCGGCGGCGAGGGCGGGCTCGTGGTTTTCGACGAGTTTACAAGCGTGGTGGACCGCAACGTAGCCCGGGTCATTTCGGCGGCGATTGCCAAGGGGATTCATCTTGGCAGAATCGGCTGCCGGTTTGTCGCCGTGACGTGCCACTACGACGTGACGGAGTGGCTCGAGCCGGATTGGGTCATCGACATGGCGAGTTCGTCGTTTCAACGGAGGCGTCTTCGGCGACCGCCGATCGAGCTTGAAATCGTTCGTTGCCGGCGCAGTGCGTGGCGGTTATTTGCGCGCCATCACTATTTGAGCGGGACATTGAGCAGTTATGCGCGGTGTTACATGGCCTTGTGGGACGGAGTGCCGGTCGCGTTTTGCGCGACGCTTTCGCTATTGGGCCGAAAGAACCGGCGGCGGATCAGCCGCATCGTCACCTTGCCCGATTATCAGGGGATCGGCATAGGCATGGCTTTGGCCGAAACGGTCGCCGAATTTAACCGCCGCGAGGGTTTCCGGCTGAACATCACGGCCAGCCATCCGGCGGTGATCGCGCACTGCCGGCATTCGCCGCGGTGGCGGGCGGTGGGAGTGAAAAAGACCGGCTCGCGGAATAACGAGCGGTTTGTGAAAAACTATCGCGGATCGGCGGGCCGGGCGGTGGTGTCGTTTGAATACATGGGCACGGAAAAGAACGGCATTATCAAAGATGATTGGATGATTAGATGATTGGATGAAAAGTTTTTATAGTGCAGGCGAGACGCCCGCACCACAAAATTAATCGGAGTGGCGTCGTGGCGAAACTCGGAAGACCGCCGGTACTGGATGAGATCAAGCAACGGGAAATCGTAGCGATTATCTCGATGGGTTGCAGCCGGCGCACCGCCGCGCATTATGTCGGTTGTGCGCCGAGTACCATCCAAAACACGGCCGAACGCAATGAGAAGTTTGCCGAAAAAATAGATCGC
>JBEKGL010000034.1:0-18542 GCA_050012815.1 Thermoguttaceae bacterium | reverse complement strand
CCTTTTGGACCTGACCGGCAAGCCCAAGCCGATGGCTTACGAGCGGCAAAGTTGGTGGAGCGATAAACCGATGGTCCGCATTGTCCGCCGTGTTGCGGCGGAGCGCGGCACGTCGGCGGATCCCGGGTTCGAGCCGCTGAACCGTCTTCAATCGCAATTTCTCGATTGGACCCCGCAAGATACAAGTCCGCACGATGAGAAAGTCGAGGTTTACAGCAATTGCGATGACGTGGAACTTATGCTCAACGATAAATCCCTGGGATCCAAACCACGCAATGCCGACGACTCGCCGCGCGCGTGGAAAGTCCAGTTCGAACCCGGCGTCATCAAAGCGCTGGGCAAAAACAAGGATCAGGTCGTGGCCTCCGACGAACTGAAAACGTCCGGAAAACCCGCGAAAATCGTACTTACCGCGGACCGCGATAAACTTTCGACCGATTGGGACGACGTTTGCTTTGTCACCGCCGCCGTAGCGGATGAAAACGGCGTGCTTATTCCCGGGGCCAATGATCTAATCAGCTTTAAAATCACCGGCCCCGGCGTCATCGCCGCTGTTGACAACGGGGACCGTTCCAGCCACGAACCGTTCCAGGCCGCCCAGCGTCGCGCATTCCAAGGCCGATGCGTTGCCATTATCAAGGCCGGCGCACCGTCGGGCCGGATCGTTTTGACCGCTTCAGCCGCCGGACTTGGTGAATCCTCGATTAACATTGAAACCGTGGCCCCGGACGCGAAAACCCCGGCGGTTTCGGGAAGAATTTCTCCGGCGGCATCTCCGGGTGCATATGATCCGCGCCTGCCGACCCTGTTTATCATCGGCGATTCAACGGTCAAAAATGGCAGCGGAAAGGGCGACAGCGGTTTATGGGGCTGGGGCTATCCCATTGCCGCATTTTTCGACAAAACCAAAATCAACGTCCAGAACCGTGCATTGGGTGGGCGCAGCAGCCGGACGTTCCAGACTGAAGGCTTGTGGGATAAAGTCCTGGCCGCAATGAAGCCCGGCGATTTCGTCATGATGCAGTTCGGACACAACGACGGCGGTTCTTTAAACACAGGGCCTCGCCCCAGGGCCTCGCTAAAAGGCAACGGAGAGGAAACGCAGGAAGTCGTGATCGAAACCACTGGAAAAAACGAAGTGATTCACACCTACGGCTGGTACATGCGCAAGTACATTGCCGACGCCAAGGCCAAGGGGGTCGTGCCCATCGTTCTCTCGCCTATTCCCAGGAATATGTGGACCGACGGTAAGGTCAACCGAGCCTCGAAGGATTACGGCAAATGGGCGACCGAAGCGGCAAAAGACGGCGGAGCGTTTTTCATCGACCTCAACGAGATCGTCGCAAAGCACTACGACTCGGAGGGATCCGACAAGGTCGCGGCGGAATACTTCACCGAAAAGGACCATACCCATACCACTGCGGCCGGCGCCAAGCTCAATGCCGCGTGCGTTATCGAAGGACTCAAAGAACTGAAGGACTGCCCGTTGTTGAAATACCTGTCGGATGCGCCCGAGCGGCAGGATCCTTGAGTTCGGATAATTATTTAAACTCAAACTGTAGCACAAAATCTGCAATGAGGATTTTGAATGCTTTGAATGCCATTTTTTTACCTAGCCCAGGCGTTTACGCCTGGGGCTGGAAGCCGTTCATGAATTATAATGTCAATCCCGTTTACGGGGTTCATTCAGATTCAGCCGCCCCTAAAGGGGCTAGATAAATGAAATTGTGGAATTTCCCTAATCCCAGGCGTAAACGCCTGGGCTAGAGAAAGGTTCATCCGCATTATATTTGAGAAAAGTCCATCCGCATTATATTTGAGAAAAGTCCATCCGCTTTTTTTACATTTGAGTTTTAAGATGATCTCCATGACACAGCGAATTCTTAAGCGTTATTTTTGGATTTCCTTGATTCTGGCCGTATCCGCCGGCATCAGTCCGGGCGAGGATAAGCCGCCGGCTGCCGTGGGGCAACGCGTCTTTGATGTAAAAACCTATGGCGCTTCCGGCGACGGCAAGACTCCGGACACGGCGGCGATCAATAAGGCTATCGGTGCGGCATCCGCGGCTGGCGGAGGCACGGTATTTTTTCCGGCAGGCGTCTATCTGTCCGGCTCGATTCACCTTGCCGGTAACATCGCTCTTTTTCTCGATCACGGCGCCGTGATCGAGGCCTCGGCCGATTCCAAGGTTTATGACGAAGGCGAGCCCAACGTTTGGGGAGACAAGTTCGAATACCAGGATTTCGGCCACAGCCATTTCCACAACAGCCTGATCTGGGGCGAGAACCTGGAAAACGTATCCATCCTCGGTCTCGGGCGAATCCACGGCAAGGGGCTAAGCCGTGGACTGGAACAACTTAACCGCGTAGGAAGCCCTAGTAACAAGGCGATTGCCTTGAAAAACTGCCGCAACGTCGTACTCCGCGATGTTTCCATGCTCAGTTGCGGGCACTTCGCCATCCTGGCAACCGGCGTGGACAATCTCACAATCGACAACCTGAAAATCGACACCAACCGCGACGGCATCGACATCGACTGTTGTCGCAACGTGCGGGTCTCGAATTGCAGCGTCAATTCGCCCAACGACGACGCGATCGTGCTGAAAAGCTCATTCGCGCTCGGTGTCGCGCGAGCCACTGAGAACGTCACCATAGTGAATTGCCAGGTCAGCGGCTACGACGTAGGCACACTGCTCGACGGCACCTTTCAACGAAAAACGCAACATTCCCCGGATAACGACGGAATTACCGGACGGATCAAGTTCGGCACCGAATCGAACGGCGGGTTTAAAAACATCACCATCGCCAATTGCGTGTTCGATCGCTGCCGCGGGCTGGCCCTGGAAACGGTCGACGGCGGGCTGCTGGAAGACGTCTCGATCACGAATATCACCATGCGCGACGTCACAAGCGCGCCGATTTTCCTGCGCCTGGGCGCCCGCATGCGCGGCCCGGAGGGAGTTCCCGTGGGCCGGCTGCGCCGAGTGAATATCAGCAACGTGATCGCGTACAACGCCGATCCGAAGTGCGCTTCAGTCATCAGCGGCATTCCCGGCCATGACATCGAAGACGTGAAACTGAGCAACATCCGCATCTATTACCAGGGCGGCGGCACAAAAGATCAGGCCGCGCTTAAACCGCCGGAAAAAGAGCGGGAATATCCCGAGCCTTCGATGTTCGGCGCAATTCCGGCCTACGGTTTCTTCATCCGCCACGTCAAAGGTATTGAGATGAACAACGTCGAAGTCGGTTATCTCAAGGACGACCTGCGCCCGGCGTTCATTCTGGATGACGTGAAAGACGCGGAATTTCGCAACGTCAAAGCCCAACTTGCACCCCAAGTGCCGGAGTTTATACTCAATAATGTCGAGGACTTCAGCACCCATGACTGCCGATCCGTGCCCGACCTGCGGCTTGAAAGTGCGAAACAGCGGACTGTCCCTTGAACCCTGCCCGTCCATACTCGCTTATTCCAAAGGACTCGCTATGAAAACGGTCAATAGATTTTGCATTTTTCTGTGCGCCATAATCGGCGGCGTCGCGTTGCCATCCATTATTATTAATGAGCCGTCGGCGTTCGCTGCGCAGGAAAAGACTGCTTATAAATTCGATTTCGGCCCGGGCCGCGTGGAGCCGGGGTACATTCAGGTCCTTCCGGCCACGGTGTACAACAATGATTTGGGCTACGGATTCGATCTTGGATCTAAAGTATCGGCAGTGGATCGCGGCGGGGACGATGCCCTTCGCGGTGATTTTTGCACCAGTGACAACCCTTTTTACTTTTCGGTCGCACTGCCGGAAGGCAATTACAATGTGACAGTCACGCTGGGAGACCAAACCGAAGCCACAAATACCACAATCAAAACCGAATCGCGCCGCTTGATGCTGGAAAAGGTAATCACCCAGCCCGGTAAATTCACAACTCGCATGTTCACGGTCAACGTCCGCACGCCGAAAATCGCCGCCGATAAAGAAGTTCGATTAAAACCACGCGAAAAAGGCCCGCCGTTGGTTATGCATTGGGACGATAAACTTACATTGGAGTTCAACGGCCCGCGCCCCTGCGTTTGCGCGATGGAAATTTCCAAGGCGGACGACGCGATTACGGTCTATCTGGCGGGCGATTCCACGGTCACAGATCAGCCCCGCGAACCTTGGAATAGTTGGGGGCAAATGCTTCCCCGCTTCTTCAAGCCGGGTGTGGCAATCGCAAATCATGCCGAATCAGGGGAGTCGTTGAAGAGTTTCATCGGCGAAAAACGGCTGGATAAAATCATGAGCACGATCAAATCCGGCGATTATCTGTTCATCCAGTTCGGGCACAACGACATGAAGGATAAAAGTCCCAACTCCGGGGCGTTTACCACATACAAGGATACTCTGAAACGTTTTGTCGCCGAAGCCCGCAAGCACGGGGCTATTCCGGTGCTCATCACTCCCATGCACCGCTTGCAATTCGACGACTACGGCAAGATCAAAAACTCATTGGGCGATTATCCGGAAGCGGTGCGTCAGACTGCAAAGGAAGAGAACGTGCCTCTTATCGACTTGAACAACATGAGCAAGACATTTTACGAGGCTTTAGGTCTGCAAAACGCCAAAAAGGCTTTCCAGGACGGCACCCATCACAATAATTATGGCAGCTATGAACTTGCCAAGTGCATTGTGGAAGGGATTAAGGCAAACAAGCTGGGAATCGTCAAATTCCTGGTCGACGACGTTCCGGCGTTCGACCCGAGCCGCCCTGATCCGGTGGAGACATTCGATGTGCCGGCCAGTCCCCAGAGCACAACGGTTAAACCCGAGGGAAACTGAAAGTCGATTGGGACTGTTAGTATGGAATATAGAAAAACTCCGGGCACAAGTGCCCGGGCTAAACCTTTAATGCGATTACCTGAGACTCGATAAATTGACAATTGGCGTTTTTCCCGTGAATAATGGAACAAATAATGAAGACTTTCTATCGATCGGTTGCCGCAACTGTTTTAGGTCTCCTGCTCTGCGCCTCGTGGCTCTTAGCTGCGGATATCGATGGACTTCAGCGCAATTTCGATCGGCCGCCGGACGACGCGCGGATTATGATGCGTTGGTGGTGGTTCGGGCCGGCCGTAACCAAGGCCGAACTCCAGCGCGAAATGGAGTTGATGAAAGCCGGCGGCATCGGCGGGTTCGAAGTGCAGCCGACTTATCCGCTCGCACTAGACGACGAGAAGGCGGGAATCAAAAACTTTAAATTCATGTCGCCGGAATTTCTCGACGCCTTGAATTTCACGGCCGGGAAAGCCAAAGAACTCGGCTTGCGCATGGACTTGACCCTCGGCAGCGGTTGGCCTTACGGCGGCCCGCAATTTCCTCCCGGCGAGGCGGCGGGCCGGCTGCGCAGCGTGAACATCCCGATTGACGCCGGCCGAACGAGCGTTCCGATGCCGCAAGTTCGCGAGGGAGAAAAGATTTTTGCCGCCTTCATCGGTCCGATGCCGAAGGCACCTGCCGGCGACAATCCGTATAAGGAAGTCGAGATTCGCGGTGATGCGGTCCAAGTTCCCGCGGATCTAGCCGGGCAGAGTCAACTCACATTCTTTATTGCCAGCCAGACCAGGATGAAAGTGAAGCGGGCGGCATACGGGGCCGAGGGCTTCGTGATTGACCACTACAACCCGGCCGTAATCGACAAGTTCATCAAGGAGATCGCCGAGCCTGAAGTTAAAGCCTGCGGTGCGAATCCGCCCTACGCGGTATTCTGCGACAGCCTGGAAGTCGGCGGCGAAGACTGGACCTACAATTTTCTCGACGAATTCCAACGCCGCCGGGGCTACGATCTTAAACCGTATCTTCCGGCGCTTTTCAACGACATCGGCCCGAAAACGGCGGATATTCGCCACGATTGGGGCAAAACGCTGACCGAAATCTTCAACGATTACTTCATCTCGGCATTTGAAAAATGGTCGAAACGGAGCGGGACGAAATTTCGCTTGCAGGGTTACGGAACGCCGCCCTCGGCGCTTTACAGTTATGCCTATGCCGACCTTGGCGAAGGCGAAGGCCACGCCTGGAAGGGTTTCAAAGAGACGCGCTGGGCGTCGTCGGCCAACCATCTGCTGGGACGCCCGATTTCCAGTTCCGAGACTTGGACCTGGCTTCATTCGCCGGTGTTTCGGGCGAGTCCGCTGGACGTGAAGGCCGAAGCAGACCTGCATTTTTTGCAGGGGATAAATCAGTTGATCGGCCACGGTTGGCCATACTCGCCGCCCGGCGTCGAGTATCCCGGCTGGCGGTTTTATGCGTCCGGGGCGTTTAACGAGAAAAATCCCTGGTGGATCGTCATGCCCGACGTGGCAAAGTATCTCGAGCGAGTCAGCTTTATGATGCGCGAGGGCCGGCCGGCCAACGATGTTGCGCTCTATCTGGCCGACTCCGACGCCTGGGCGAGCTTCGCGCCCGGGCGCGTGGCCATGAATAGTGCCGTTTCGCGGCGGCTTGGGTCCGAAATAATTCGCCGGATTTTGGAATCGGGTCACAACCTGGATTTCTTCGACGACGGTCTGCTCGACCTGCGCGGCAAAGTGGACGGCGGCACGCTGGCCTTCGGCGATCTTAAGTTCAAGGCGGTGGTGCTGGCCGGGGTCGAACGCATTCCGCCCTCGACAATGCGCAAACTGGAGGAATTCGCCGCAAGCGGCGGCATCCTCATTGCCACGCGAAGCATCCCCTCGCTTGCCCCGGGATTCAAAGCCACCGAGGAAGACCAAAAAACGGTCCGGGAAATCGCACAACGTCTGTTCAAAGACCAAAACGCGCCGGGAATCTTCCTGGAATCGGATACCGGCATCGGCGAAGTGCTGGCCAAACGTCTACAGCCTGACGTCAAATTCGAGCCGGCAGCGCCGGAAATCGGTTTCGTCCACCGCACGACCGACTCCGGTGAGATATACTTCCTGGCCAACACGGGCAACACGCCCAAAAAAGTGAAGGCCGCCTTCCGCGTCGAAGCAATGCAGCCTGAGAAATGGGATCCGATTACCGTCCAGGTTGAGGGGGTTGATGTCGTCAGTCGTGACAATAACCACGCCTCGATCAACCTTAATCTCGAACCCTACGCTTCTCAAATAATCGTATTCACCAAGCGCGCCTTGCCCGCCGCTCAGCCGGCGGCACAAACCGCCTCCAACCCGAAAGCAATCGATATTAGCGACGGATGGAGCGTTTCATTCGGAAAGGACTCAAAGCCCGTGACGATTGACAAGCTGACTTCCTGGACCGAAAACGAAGCGACTCGCTACTTCTCCGGCGTGGCCGTTTATGAGAAGAAGGTCAAGGTTCCCTCCGCGATGCTCAAGCAGGGACTTGCAGTGCAACTCAGCCTCGGCGAAGCAAAAGTCAAGACTCAGACAGATGACGGCCAGTCCAAGGCGCCGGCCGATATCAGCGAACCGCCCAGACCGCAGTCCGACACCGTAGACGCACTGCGTGCGCCGACCAGGCCCGGCCCGCGAATGCAGGCCATCCTCGATGCCCCCGTGCGCGAGGCGGCCGTGGTTTGCGTTAACGGCAAGCGAGCAGGATCGGTCTGGTGCCCGCCATATCGCATCGATGTCAGCGGATTGCTCCACGACGGCGAAAACGATATCCGCATCGAGGTCGCAAACCTCGCGATAAATTATATGGCCGACTTCAAAAATCATCCCTTGCCCGACTACTCGGCCTTGAACGTCCGATACGGCGAACGTTTCCAGCCGCAGGATATTAAGCAGATAAAACCAGTCCCCTCGGGTTTGCTGGGACCAATTAAGATTATCGCAACGGAAAAAACAACCCGGTAACAGACGACCGGCGACATTGCGGCGAATTTCCGCATTGTGAAATCCACCATGTCCGTCATCGCGCAATTGCAAAGCGCCGGCAAGTTGCGGGCCGCGGTCGAGGAGATCGCCATACCCGGACGTATGCTCTACTTCGACCGTTAAGATATTCTGGTTCGTTTCCGTCCCTCGGCTAGAAGTTCTGCACCATCCACAGGCGCTACTGCCGTGGATCAATCCGCGCATTCGGGCCGCGTGCTAGTAGGCGAATTGTGGCCGGACGATTTTTTATCGCCGGGTTTGACGCGGCACTGGATTTCAAACCGCCCATGGGATCGGACTGGAGCGGGGCACAGTTCCTTCTCGTGGAGGAAGGCATTTATGAAAACGGGGCTGGAAAAGCACACGGGTGCAAAACGGCAATATGAGCGCTTTAAGTCTGACTTTTCTTCAGTATGGCGCTTTGATTAAAGTAAAATTGGTGAGTTATTGACAACTCAATACGGTCAAAACTTAAATGTATTCCTAACGACTAATATACGCCCTATGGACCCCCTCCTTGCCAAGCGGAACATATATGTTATTTTAAACCCAGGTATTCGTATTTCACTAACGAGATGAGAAATCTCTAGTGAATTGAAAACCGATTAAGTCCCCGTAGCTCAATTGGATAGAGCGTCGGCCTCCGGAGCCGAAGGTTTCGTGTTCGAATCACGACGGGGATACTGATTTTTTGCATTACTCTGCTTGCCGTGCATTCGCCTTGGCAGGGAAATTCTGTCCCTCAAAAATCTACGATTGCCAAGCAGGCGCTTCCATGGGCACATTTTTCGATTTCTCGGCACCACTGAGGGCACCACGTTTCGGCAATATTTCATGCCCAAATAAATAATGGGGTAGATTCCGGGTAGATTCCGGAGGTAGATTCCGGAGGAATAGTTGGGACCGGAATAGTTGTAATAGTCCTAAAATGCTCTGCATTTGATTGTTGAAACCACCTGAAAATTAGTGTTCCCGGAACGGTAACCTAAATTAAATTCTCACTTCTTCATTTTTGATTCTAACTTCTGCGTTAATCTCACTCACCTTCGCGGAGATTATCGAAATACTCCCTTGCGTGTTGACTGAGTTTTTTGGGAATTTGCCGGCCGCTTGAGGGATCGGGGGAGCCGCGGCGGGTGGAATCGAACTCCTCTTGAATTTGGCTTTCCACATTCCCTTTGATATTTGGACCGTCCACCAGATCGACCACGCGGGCCGTTCCCTGGCCGACCTTTTGCTTAACGTGCGAGTCGTAGGACGAGGTTTTTGTTTTGGCTTCGGGTCTTTCGCCCACGCCTTGCCCTTTACTTAATCCCGATGCCGGTAGTCCGTTGCATTTTTCGCAGCCCGCGCCGCCGCAGAACGGGCAAACCATTTGATCCTTGGCCTGTGCGAGTTGTTGCATGGCGTCGTCGAGCATTTGCATCTCTTCCATTTGCTGCTGTAGATTTCCCATGCAGTCTTTCATTTCATTCAGTGCCTTGGCGGCGTCCTTGGCGTTGCCTTGTTTGAGGCATTGGGTGCATTGGCCCAGTTTATTCGCCAAATTCTGTAATTCTTGCATTTGCGGGGCTTGATTTTGCAATTGGCGCAGTTGCTGTTCCAACTTTTCGGCGTCGGCCGTCTGGCCGGCCTTGCGCATCTGATCGGCGCGCCGCTTTAGATCATCTTGTACGGCCTTGTGACTCTCGGCCAACTTGTTGAGCTTGTCCTTCATCTGTTCGAGTTGTTTCGCCAAGTCGGCCTTTTGTTGGTCGGTAAGTTTGCTGTTTTCCAACTGATCTTGAAGTTTTTTCAGCTCATCCGCGGCCTGTTTTAAATCGCCTTTGGCCACGGCCTGGGCGAATTTGTCGGCCGGTCCGCGGTCGATATTTTTTAACTGGTCCAATTGCTCCTTGACCTTGTCTGCGCCGCCCAATTGCCGGCGGCGATCCTGCAACTGCCGGGCGAGATCATTGAGTTTGCCCAGGGCCTTTTCCCGATCCGGGGGCGTGGAAGCCAATTCCTTGGTGCCCTCTTCCAATTTCTTGAAAAGGTTTTCCGCTTCTTGCAAGCCTTCCTTTTTGGCCTTTTCGCGGTGTTCGGCCAGTTGTTTGCGCACTGACTCGGAAGCCTTTTTGACCTGCGGTTTTGTTTCCAGGTTTTCCGGATTGGCGGCGGCGGAATTATCGACCAGCGACGGATTGACAAACAACGTCACGAAAAGCGCCGCAAAGGCCGGCGCCAAAGGCAGCAAAAGTTTCCGCGGCGGGATAACCGCGAATTTCTCCGCCACATCGATGCGCTTCACACGCCTGAGGGCATCGGCGCTTAACGCCTGGCCGGCCTCGGATTGCAGGTCTTCGTGCTGCATCGCCAAAGTGCTGGACACCCGCTCTTTCAAGGCAAAACGCCGATCGATCTCCATGGCGGCCTCCAGCATTCGGCCGCGGCTTAGCACGGTCCGGATTACAGCCCCTAATAGTCCCAATGCCGCCGCGCAGGCGAACCAAATCCAGGCTTGCACGGGCAGGGGACGGTATTTATCGACGATGATGATCGTCAACGCAATGAGAAAGGCCGCGAACCAGCACCAGCCTAAAACGCCCACGAATCGCTGCAATGTCAATCGACGTTGCGCTCGGCGGACTTGTTTGCGGAGTTCTTCCATACGGATACCCCTGTGAAATCCATAAATCCAAAATCACACCCTTGGGATTCCCGGTGATTATATCACAACGCCGCATTTTTTGGTAGGTGCATGGGCGGCCAATCTATGGTCCCCATGCGGAGCGTGGGAACCAGGGAGCCCGCGCTCTGCGTGGGAACCAGGAGATGAACTGGTTTTGGGGTAGGTGGATGCGTAGTTTTAATTGGTGAAATGCCGCTATTTTTGGATTTCGATTTTGCAGCAAGGATCGCCCTCGTGCCGGCAAGCGGTGCGCAGCACGGGACGTCCCACCACCTGGGACATCATATCAAGATCGACGGTGCAGATAGTGAGGTTGTCGTCGATCATGCTGATAAATGGGCAACTGCGCTTGTACACGACCAGTTTCCCGTCTTCTTCCAGGGCTTCCAGGATTCCGCCTTCTTCGATAAAAATTGCCATCAATTGATGGAGACGATCTTCGGGTTTTTTGGCGGTAATTTTTTTATTATAGTGTTCGGCCAGAGTACGGCTTACCTTTTTTAGAACCTTGCTCCTCAATTCGCCGCCGCCAATTTCGTCGATGGCTTTCCAGATTGCAGGCACCACCAACCGCTGATTAGAGGAAAAAAGAAGCACTAAAGCGTCGTTGGTGGCCTTGTATAGATACCTTGGCCGGCCTCGTCCAGGCAAACGTTCGGCACTTTGTTCCACGAATCCCGTGGTCACCAGTTCGTGCAGTTGCTCGGTTACGGCCGTTCTGGTAACGCCCGTAGCCTGAATCAAATCGGTGACGGAATGAGGTGGATTGCCCACCAGTAGTTTTACTATTTTTAGCCCCGCCGCACTTACCGTTGCTTCAACCATTGTTTCCACATCCCGGATGTTGTTAAGCGCTAGCTATGGCACACGCCGAAGTGAACTTTCCATATTGGCACTAACGGCAATTATCCCGTAAAAGTAGATAATAACTATTTTAATTCTTGTCGGCAAACCCCCTCCATTCCAACTAGTATGATTTTACATGTTCCGAGTAAACCAAAAGGGTTTATTAATGTATGTATGGTATATAGTTTTATCTTAATTTCCAAATAAATTCTTATCGAAAAAAAGAAAATTACTATAATTCCCTTAGGAAACAGAATTTATAACACTTTTGTCAGCTTAAATTGATTGATTATTGACCTTTGCCCGGGCAATGATCCGTGGGGCAGGTTGCCAACCTGCCTTTTGTGGGCAGATTAGCAATCCGCCCCACTACTTAATGGTCCATTTGCCAGGCAAAGATCAATAGAACACGGGATTATAGGCGATTTAACGCCCTTAACTCGATGGCCGATAAAAACATCCCAACTCCTTTAAAACATGGGAGTTCGGGCGTTTGCTTTTTTACGGGAAAGCCCGTCTAAGCCCTGGTCCATGACGACGATGTGGCCATGCAAATCTTGGCTTATGTTGACAACTAACAGAGGGTTGCTATCATCCGCATGTGAGATTGCTTTTTCATGGTTTGGGCCGGCAAATCTCGATACAATGAAAAAAACTGGTAGTCACGGCCACGAGCGCTGGTGCAAGGTAGGTTATAGGAATGGAAAACTGCGACAGAGTTGAAATTGATCTTGCGAGTTCTCGGTCCGGCTTGCCGAAGGGTTTAATTCAGCCTGCCAAAAAATGTCATACACTTCAAACATCGAAGGGAAATATATGCGAAGCGTCCTTGGCTAATTCGGTTGTCTTATGGGGAGGTCGCATCCCCGACTTCATTGATGTTGATGGACGACGTGCCGTTGAAATTCTAGGATGGAGCGATTCCTTTGTTAATCTAGCCGCCGCTGAATTGCCTATTATTAGAGCCGGTGATTACGTGGCGCCAAACCTCATGACTGAATTACAGGCCGAGGGATTGGCCGATTCTCATGGGAAACTAACTGAACTTGGAGAAAAACTGGCCTACCATCTTGTGGAGTATAATAGGCAATCCGATCCTTCAGAAGCATATGATCTCGCGGAGTACATGGAGCTCGGAAACGAGTCCAGGATCCTTGATATTGGCTGTGGAGCCGGGCAAACGCTTTTCAGGCTTCAGCGTTTCGGGCCGGCTGAGTGCATAGGCATCGATTATGACATTGAGTCCCTGGCCTGGGGATGTCGCTGGCAGACTATAGTCGCTGCGAATCCAGTCAATTATGTATGCGCTTCGGGTGAGGCCATACCCTTTGCCAACAACCGCTTCACCCACGTCTTTTCCAGGGTCGCACTGAACTACATGCACCAAGCTTGTGTAGTAAAAGAAGTTGTCCGGGTAATGGAGCCGGGAGGCATGTTATCCTTTCGTGTAATGAACGTGGGGTATTACTTGAGACTCCTAAGTAAGTCTCGGAATATACAGCGTGTTATTGCAAATTTATATAAACTGGGGTGGGGCTGCGTCGCCGCGCTTACTGGTTTTCAGTTTCAACCCCAACGAAGGTTGGCGGCCAAGGAAACGTTCGCACCGTTGTTTCGATTGCGCAAGTTGCTGCGTAAGGCAGGCTGCGACGTGGTGCATTGGAAAAACAATACAACCTTCCTTGGATTCCCTGATTCAACGACCTTAATCGCGAAAAAACGGCGATAATTATGTTAGAACCTCGCCATGACGGGCTTGTCAGCGGAATTACCTATGGTATTTTATTTATAGTACGTTCCATGATTTAGGGGGGGAATGCAAATTTCCATCTTGGCGGCGTAGCTCAGTTGGTTAGAGCAGCGGAATCATAATTGAAAACCTTTTTTCTGTACACCATCTAAAAATGCCGGAAATGCCGTATTATCCCGTCTCTTTTTGCTCTTGTCGGCTTTCCATGTTCAGGTGTACAAGGGTGTAGAAAAAGGTTGAAACGGGTGTCGGAACGGGTGTCGGAACGGTTTTTTACCTTGCCGTTTTTCCGACCTAATTCACTCGGCTACCCTTCCACCTTCCGGCCAATATCTCTGGGGCGAAACCCCGAAACCTCAATAATTTCGATGGATATGGGGGTTTCGCCGTATGGGTTTCGAGGGTGCCGTCGGCGTGCCGGTCCTCGAGGTGCTCAGGAACCGCTTGCCACGGCACCGGGGATCATCCGTCGAGGTGGAGGCTGTCGAGGAGGAGGCCGTCGAGGGCCACGTCGAGGCCGTCGAGGAGGAGATTGTCTTGCGGGCTGAACGTAGGCTGGGGGATTTGCTGGCAGGAATGTTCCCTGGCCAAGACGGAGATGGAAAATCAAGTCACTCAACGATACTTGATGTTGCACCCACGCGCGCACGGCACCGGGGTTGACGGTTCGGTAACATTGTGTGACCGATCTCCCGCCATCCACGCGCGCACGGGCCGATGGAAATCCACTTCGCAAATTGCGAAGTCAACCAGCTTATAATGGTTATAAGGTGCTTAGCTTGCAACGGTTGCAAGGTGACCAGCTGTGAACGGTTCAGAGGTATCGACTATAGAAATTCCATAGTCACCTATAAACGGTTTATAGCTGAATGACTATGAACGGTTCAGAGTCATCTTGCGAAATTCCCAAGATGGGCACCCGCACGGCCACCCGCAACGGCAAGAAATATCAATTCTGGCGCCGGAACTCCTGATGTAGACAATGGATTTTTCATGGGTTGCTGCTTTTTGGTACTTTGGAGCCTAATCTGTGTCCGAAGCTTATCCACGACGGCATTGTCAATTTTGTCGAAAAAGGTGATCGTGCACGGCGTCGTGCCACTCGATACCGTTATCTGGGCGATTAAGAGGCGGCGCAAAATGCGGCGCAGCAACCAGCGGCACGATTTTGTAAGGAATCGCAAGAAACACAAAAAGCCCCAGAAAACCAAGGCTTTTTGCCAATTGTTGCAACTCAATGCGATACTGTACAAAAGTTTCTACTACCCCCTATGGTGGCTTACAGAGATTCAACCCACCTACCCAGTCTATTTAACTTCTCATTCATTACTCACCTCTACATTGACCATAAGCAGCGTGCTTGCGTTGTAGTATCGCTTGGCGTTGTATCATCAACTACCCAAGGGGCAATTAAAGCCACGTAAATCGTGTGTTGTGCGACATGTCCACTGCCCCCGCGTACATGCACCACTATGCCGTCGAAATACACGATCGGCCAGACCTCGTCCAGCGGCCGAGTACGCCAGGCCGCCACCTCCTTGTCCAGATCGGCCGTGATTTCGGAGATCAACTCGGCAGAGACTTCGACATCGTACAATTGAAGCACGATCTCTTGGATGTCGCGGGCGGTCATCCCCTTGGCATAAAGGGCCAGAATCTTTTCGTCCGAGCCCCGGCACGTGCCTCTGGTGCTTGCCGATCAATTGCGGCTCGAACGTGCTGTTGCGATCGCGGGGAGTGGCAATGGTCAATTCCCCCATTTCGGCACGCACCGTTTTCTTGGAACGACCGTTGCGGCGGTTGGACGGACGCTTCGGGCCCTCCGCCGGCAAAACCTTTGGCTCGGCTTATGGCGATGACCTGGTGAGCGGGGCCGTAACGCCTTCCAGAGGGGCCAGGGGCTTGCGGCCCAAATGCACATCCATCTCAGTATTGAGCATCCGCTCCAAAGCGGCCTTCATCATACCACGCATCAACTTGTTGAGGTCTTCCACCGTCCTGGCCTGCCCGGCCATCTCGTTTGCTAGCTGCTCCGTTCGGCCCTGTAAAGTAACATCCATGTGTCAATCTCCTTGTCAGAAAAAAGGTTACACAAAATACCCTTTTCTGCTAGCTGACACAATATTTCTTACAGACCTCTTACCTTCTCGATACACGCCTTCAACTGATTTCAACATACTATTTTCAACTTTCCCTATAGGCCTTTATCTTTACTTAATTATACTATTGTTTAGTATCCTTACCAGGAGAGAAAAAGGGGATAAGTCCAATTATTGACACGATAGCGCGTTTAGATCATTGAACTTACCCCTCTTTTTCCTCATTATTCACCAGAACTTCCACCAAGGCTTCTTTTTGGAAGCATGCCGCGGTGAATCGAGCGATTGAGCGGCATCGTCGATGCGCGGTTTCCCGGTTCGCGGGCTGTACTCCACGCACTTCAGGATCAGCCCTTTTGTTGAACCTCCGAACATCTCGTGGCGGGTTTCCCGGGCGTCCGATAGGGCGGCTGCTTCCTCAAAGTGCGGCTTGGGATCGATCCCCTTCTGCTCTGCTTCGCTCCAGAGACCGTCCAGCCACAGAAGAGTATCTCGTGAATCCCCAAAACCGCCCGTGAGTGAGAATACCGTCAGAGTGTTCTGAAAATATGTGGTGAAATCGTTCGGCGTGTTTTCTTTCCCCCAGGCAAGACACGGCCCCATGCCAACCCATGCATTTGAGTCGTACAGTAGACTTGCGTAAGCCCGCGGATTATCGCGAACCGCCTTGCGCAAGGCGAAACGCTGTTCATCGTTCGCCGTCCTGTAGATCTTGCAGATCTCAGAAAAGAACCCCACCGCCGTCTCGATTGGTTCATCACCAGTCCAATCCTCAAGGCGGGCCGCCGCCACATCTACGGATAAAGTCGCCATAAGAAGGCTCCCATTAATGGTTCACCGGATGGATTGAGAATAGATGTATATTTTTCTCTCTTATCATAAGTCCCGATGAATGGATATGCCGCCTTTGGAGGAAGAAAGTGAGAAAAAAGAGGCCAACTCCAGCGGGTAGCACCGGTTCTCGGAGTCTGTCGATTTATATTTTAACGTATTTTTCCAATCGGCCAGCGGTCTCGTTTTTTTGCGATACCGGGACGGCGTTGCTTGACCTTCCACGAATTCTTCGCGGACTGATGACTACAACGCAAATTGTCGACAGTTTATCAGGATCACATCTCTCCCATATTACTTATGTCCCCGCCTGAACGCACTCGGCATCAGCCGCGGCGCGCATCATAGCCTTCGCTTGGGTCAGTTTTTTCAAGTTGTAGGCGGTACATGCCCACAACCACTCCGTTCGCACCTTCTCCAAGCCACGCAACAAAAATTGTCGTATGCCCATCATGCCCTTGAGGATTGCAAACGGCGTCTCCGAGATGTGCATCCGCCGACGGTAAATCTTGTGGCCCGGTTCGCTTTTTAACTTCGCCGACATCTTTGCCCGCAAAGACTCCGAGCCGTCACGGCTGACCGTTCTTCCCCGCTTGCAATTCTGATCCAAGCACGCGGCGGCCAGCGGACAGTCCGCACATTGTGTGCAACGGTAGCTTCGCCAGATCATCTGCCCGGTGGCACGCTGCCGTTTCCTCGTCTCTTCATAAGGCATTGCCTTGCCCATTGGACAGTGATAACGATCCGTCTGCTCATCGTACATAAAACACGACTTTGCCAATTTTTTGTTCGCCTTGCGAGGAAGCCTCGGCCAATCCTGCTCGGCCACGGGAATACTCGGATCGTCGCGTAAGGCGGGGTTGCCCGGCTCCGGCGACTGCGATTCGACCGGCGTGTAAAAGTCCACATGTCGGTCTTCCATGCCATTTAGATTTGCAATCGTTCCGAAAGCGCCGTCGGCCAATACCTTCGCCGGGCTTCGCTCAAAATCCGCAGTGATCCGGTCCACGCTGCCGAGCAGCTCTTGGTTTTCCTTGGGCACGTCTATCACGTTGCAGTCCACAATGAATCCGCTCGTGCCGTCGACCGCCGCAGTCGGCGTGTAGTTCGGAGCATAACCGCCTTCCTTGTTCGGCATCAGGCGGGCATCGGGATCGGCCGGAGCCAGTTGGGCAGGGGTCTTCTTCGGATCGATGCCATCCCGCTTTCTCGCCGCGTCAGCCGAGTGCAGTTTTTCCATCAATTCCCGCAGTTTTTCACGACGCTTTACACTGTCGGCCAACTCCGGCGGCAATGTCCTCGTGTTTTCACTCCACGCCGTCGCGTCGGCGGTGTCGGTCGCATCGGCTTCGTTGAACATCCGCTCGGCCTGCTTCTCCAACTCCAACAACATGGCTTCGGCCTTTGCGGCAGTCCATGTATGAAAGCGGCTGGCATTGGCCTTGACCCGCGTGCCGTCAAACGCCACTTCCACAAGTTGGATCAAGCCCATATTCATTGCCACACGCCCAACTTCTTTAAACAACTTTTTCAACGGCTCCTTGAATCTGGTGCGAAACTTGCAAAAAGTGTCGTGATCGATCGAACGCCCTTCGACCAGCCAGAGAAAGTCGATGTTGTGCCCGCAGGCGTATTCCAATTGCCGGCTGGAACGAATGCGCCGCATCAATCCGTACAAGATCGCCCCGGCCATGACGCGCGGCGGTATCGGCGGTTGCCCGCGGCTGCCGTGATATTCGACCCCCCACGCCGACCAATTGCAAGCCAAGAGGATTTCGTCCAGTAACCGAACGGGGTGGTCGTCGGAAATGGAATCGTCCAAAGTGGGATACATCAACAGCGTCTGCCGCCGATCCAACCCGGGTTTCGCATAATAATCCATTGTCGGTTCTCGCAGAAGGAAGTTTGTACCGTCCGTGATTGCTTTAGTGTACAAAGACCCGGAAATCTGGGAAGATCATCGTGTGATTAAATCGACAGACTCCAAGAACCGGTGCTACCCGCTCCATCGCAATAGCGTGCGTTATAGAGCGATTCACCGTTCGCTTGCACGGATAAACGAGGATTCAATCCGTTTTTGAATCATGAATTTCAGGGCGGCTTTGCGGAGTCCGGAGCCGTTGAAAAGCTCCTTGGGGAACTCGCAGTAAGTCAACATCAGGGCGTAAATCTCCTTGCCCTGATCGACGTTTAAACCCATGCCCGCCAGGTATTGGAGACGCAGATTGCGATCTCTGTTTATTTCGGCGTCGGAGAGCCAAGGTTGCAAATCCTGCTCCTGCCCGGCGTAGGTGGACAACAACTCAAGAGCCGAGAAAAATCCGACCTCGGAGAGCGACTCCATCACGCGTTTATCGCGGTCCAGCCGGCGTTGGAGGCGGTCCACGTCGATCTTCGTCGCGCCGTTCTGGCCGAAGAGGACCAGGTCGTAACCGCCTCCGTTTATGTCATTGCCCCAAATTGTTCCGCCGGGAAAGACATCGAAGAAAGTCTTGATTTCGCACT